>NZ_LEKG01000001.1:0-253928 GCF_001029515.1 Micromonospora sp. RV43
CCCAGAGGTTGGCGGTCACCTCGCCGTCGTCCTGAACGACAGCGAGGTGACCGCCAACCTCTGGGAATGGAACTGGAACTCGGTCGCCGCCGCCTGCACCGACCACCTCGGACCGGCCGGCTACGGCGCGGTGCAGGTGGCGCCGCCGCAGGAGTCGGTGAAGCTGCCCGCCAGCGCCGACGGCGCCTACCCCTGGTACGAGGTGTACCAGCCGGTGTCGTACAAGCTGGACAGCCGGTTCGGCAACCGCCAGCAGTTCGCCGCCATGGTCACCGCGTGCCACAACGCCGGTGTGCGCGTCTACGTCGACGCGGTCGTCAACCACATGGCCGGCACCAACAACCCGGCCGGCACGCGCGGCTACGCCGGCACCGAGTTCTCCGGCTACAGCTACCCGGCCGTGCCGTACGGCGCCGGCGACTTCCACCGCCCCGGCGACAACTGCCCGACCGGCGGCGCGATCAGCGACTGGAACAACGAGGCCCAGGTGACCAGCTGCGAGCTGCTGTCGCTGTCCGACCTCTACACCGAGAAGGAAGCGGTCCGCAACAAGATCGCGGGCTACCTCAACGACCTGATCGGGCTCGGCGTCGACGGCTTCCGGGTCGACGCGGTCAAGCACATCCGCAAGGACGACTTCGCGGCCATCCTGGGCAAGCTGAACAACACCGTCGCCGAGGGCCGGCGTCCGTACGTCGCACAGGAGATCTTCGACGGCGCCAGTAATCCCGCGTTGCAGGCCCGGGCGTACATCGGCAACGGCGACGTGCTCGACTTCGCGTACGCCAAGGGCATTCGCTCGGCGTTCCAGGGCTCGATCTCGGCGCTGGCGAACGTGCCGAACTGGAACCTCGACGCGCCGAGCGCCAACGTCTTCGCCATGGTCACCAACCACGACCTGGAGCGCGACGGTGTGGTGCTGTCGTACAAGAACGGCACCGACTACGTGCTGGCGAACTACTTCGCGCTGGCCTACCCGCACGGCAAGCCGTCGGTCTACGACAGCTTCACCTGGTCCAACCGCAACCAGTCCCCGCCGCACGACGGCACCGGACGGGTCACCGACACGACCTGCGGCGCCGCCTGGAACTGCCTGAGCCGCAGCACCGGCGTCAAGGGCATGGTCGGCTGGGCCAACGCCGCCCGGCCGGTGAAGACCGTCTCGGACTTCACCACAGTGAACAGCAACGTGATCGGCTTCCACCGGGGCGACCGGGCCTGGATCGGCGTCAACGACTCCGGCTCGGCCACCACCGCCACCTTCGTCACCGGGCTCGCCGACGGCCGGTACTGCGACGTCATCTCCGGCGTCGCCACCGGCAGCGGCTGCACCGGCTCCACGGTGACCGTGGCCGGCGGCCGGGCCACGGTGACCCTCCCGGCCAACGACGCGGTCGCGATCCACGTGAACGCCCGGCCGGGTGCCAGCCCGTCCCCGACCGCCTCCCCGACCGTGTCGCCGACGGCCTCCCCGACCGCGTCCCCCACGGTCAGCCCGGGTGACCGGATCGCCACCACGTTCACCGTCGCCGCGAACCTGGCCGCCGGGCAGGACGTCTACGTCGTCGGCAGCATCCCCGAGCTGGGCTCGTGGACGCCCGCGAACGGCGTCAAGCTCGCCGCGCAGGGCGGCGGCACCTACCGCGCCACCGTCAGCCTGCCCCGGTCCACCGGCGTGGAGTTCAAGTTCGTCAAGCTGACCACCGCCGGTGCGGTCACCTGGGAGTCCGGCGCGAACCGGACGCTCACCACGCCGGCCACCGGCACGTACGCGGTGACCGAGACGTTCCGCGGCGACACCGTCAGCACGGCTGTGGCCACCACGTTCTCCGTCACCGCGACCACCGTCTACGGACAGAACGTGTTCGTGGTCGGCAACATCCCGGCGCTCGGCGGCTGGAACCCGTCCGCCGCCGTCGCCCTCTCGTCCGCCGCCTATCCGGTCTGGCGGGCCACGGTCGACCTGCCCGCGAACACCGCTGTCGAGTACAAGTACGTCAAGAAGAACCCGGACGGCACGGTGATCTGGGAGTCCGGCGCGAACCGGACGTTCACCACGCCGGCCGGCGGCACCCGGGCCGTCAGCGACACCTGGCGCTGACGATCGTGCGGCCCGTCCCCCTCACCCCTGGGGACGGGCCGCATCCGGTCAGGCCCGGACCCGGGCCTCGGCCTCCGACGCGGTGATGACGCCTCCGCGGCCTCCGGTCCGGGCCGCCGCCAGTGCCGCGGCCAGGCACGCCACCGCGGCGAGCACCAGCGGCGGCCGGCCGCCGACCGCGACCGCCGCCGACCCGAGCGGGATGGCCAGCGTGATCGGGCCGAACATCGCGGTGTTCGCGGTCCCGGCGACCCGCCCGAGCATCGCCTGCGGCGTGTACGTCTGCACGGCGGTGACCGCCGCGACGAGCGTCCACGGCAGACCCACACCGACGACGACCGAGGCGGCCACAGTGCCCGGCCACCAGGGCAGGCAGCGCCCCAGACAGCCGGCGGCGAACAGGACCGCGCCCGCGGCACCGACCGTGATCTCGCCGTGGCGACGGACGAGCCGGCCGACGACGAGCCCGGCGAGCAGTGACCCGCCGCCCTGCGCGCTCGCCAGCACACCGAGGAACGTCGACGGCAGCGCCAGGTCCGTCACCACCACGTCGTACAGCGCTGCGGTGGTGAACCCGGACATCGCGATGGACACCGCCGCGAGCGCCACGGGTACGCGCACCGCCCGCCGGGCCAGCAGCGCGGCGAGGCCGTCCCACACCCGCGCCGGGCGTGCGGCCGGGGGAGCGGGGGCGGTCCGCGTCAGGCGCAACGCGCCGTACAGGGCGGCCGCGAGCACCGGTACGGCGGCGGCGAGCACCGCGACGACGTGCCCGCCCCGCCACGCGTACAGGCCCGCCCCGGCCAGCGGCGCCACCAGCTTCATGCCCTCCTGTGCGCTCGACCGCCAGCCGTTGACGTCGGCCAGCCGGGCCGGGGGGAGCGCGGCGGGCAGCAACGCGGTCTCGCCGGCGTCGACGAGCACGTAGCCGATGCCGTAGGCGAGCGAGACGGCGTAGATCAGCCACGCCTCGCCGGGCCCTCGCACCGCCAGCAGGCTCAGCAGCGCGGCGGCGAGCGCGAGGTCGACACCGATCACCAGGGGACGCCGGGGCACCCGGTCGAGCAGGCCGCCGAGCCACGGTCCGGCCAGCGTCGGGGCGTAGACGCAGAGCCCGGCCAGCGCGGCGAGCCCGGTGGAACCGGTGAGATCGAGGATCCAGATGCCGGAGACCAGGGCCATGGCGCTGCCGCCGAGGCCGGACAGCAGCGAGACGGCCACGAACAGGACGGCGTTGCGGCGCATGGATCCCCCGAGAGGTTGAGTCTGGTGGACTCACATCCTCCGGAGTTGAGCCGTCTCGGGGCAATGCCTTGGGCGTACGTCAATGCGATGTTGACAGCGCGGCGGCGATGCGCCGGGCGGCGTCGCGTGCCGGAGCGGGCAGCCGCCGCCCCGCCCCGGCCAGGTCGTCGGCGAGGTGCGCGGCCAGCGCGTACAGCGGCCCGGCGGGGGCGTCCAGCGCGAGCGCGCAGGTGCGGCGCGTCAACGCCGCGCGGGCGAAGCGCCCGTCCCACGCGCGGTCCGTCTCGATCCAGCGGTGCAGGTCGGTGACTGCCGCCCGCAGCACGGGCAGTTCGGGGGAGTCGCCCGGGTCGAGCCGGGCCAGGCGGGTCCGCCGGGCCGCCACGAGGCGTTGCCGGCGCTGCTCGGCGGCCTGCCGGCTGCCCAGGCCCAGCGCCCGCGCGACGTCGGCCCAGGTGGCGCCGTCGTGCCGGGCCCGGTCGATCAGGTCCAGCTCGCGGTCGTCCAGCCGGACCCGGGCCGCGGCGATCTCGGACAGGCGGTCCAGGGTCACCCGTCAACGCTACATTGACATCGGCCCGGCGCGTCAGTCCGCCGGGACGCCCGGGCCCACCTCGCCGCGCGCCAGGTGCTCGGCGTTGCGGTCGGCCTCACTTTCCGCGTTCTCCGCCCCGGCGCCCGGATCCCGGGTACGCCGTCCCTCGGCGTCCTGGAACACCTGCCCGCGCTCGAGCGCGCCCTCCTGCTGCCGCTGGAACTGCTCCGGATCAGTCATGACCGTCAGGTGCCCCGGCGGCCGCGCGGCAAACCGGTACGTCAGCGCGGCGGCGCCACGTAGAGGGCGGTCCGGCAGCCGGTCTCGCCCGGCTCCAGCCAGATCCGGTCGTACCCGGGACTCTCGATCTTCCCGGCCGGCGTGCGGACGAGCAGGAGACAGTCCCGTTCGGCCGGTACGCCGACGGCGGCGACGAGCGCGCCCTCGTGCACTGTCGTGTCGACGCTGATCCAGTCCTGTGGGAAGGCCGCCCGCACCGCGCCCGCAAGCGTGTCCGGGGTGGCGGTGCGGGGCACGGCGGTGAGCCGCTGCCGCCCGTCCTCGGGCACCCTCGGCACCGGCGCGGCGGTGGGCGGCGAGGGAGCGGCGCCGCTCGGACAGTCGATCTCGTGGTACGTCGTGTAGCGGTAGAGCTCGAACTCGTAGCGGTAGCAGCGCGCGGCCTCACCGGCGCTGTTGCTCGCGCCACCGATCGACACCGGCGGCTGCTCCGGCACCGTCACCACGAACCGCACGTCGACGGTGGCCCGCTCGTTCCCGGCGGTGCGCCCGGACCAGGCCAGCGCCTCCCGCCGGACTGTCGCACCGCCGCCGGACGCGGCGTCCGTCGGCTCCTGGACGATCTCGGCCGCTGCGATCGACCCGGCGTCCCGCGCCCGGTTGCGGTGACCCAGCTCCGTGTTGAGCTGCTTCGCCTCCGCCGCCGCGGTGTCACGCGCCAGCGCGTCGCCGCTCTCCTCCCCGAACCCCCTCCCGCACCCCGCCGACGCGAGGAGGAGCACCGCGAGCGTCCACCGGACCCATCGGTGACGGGACAGAGGTGTCGGCTCGGTGGCGCTGCGTGTCCGGCTCACCGCGCCGACGTTACCGACGAGCCGGGGGCCGCGCTGCCCCGTACGCGGGGGGCCGTTGGTCCCGGGTCCGACAGGCCCTCGGCCCTGCGACCCACGTAGGTTCGCGCGGCATGCTGGGATTGCCCGGCGCGGGCGGCGACGACATGGAGGACGATGTGGTGATCAACGGCGGGCCGGCGACAGCGACGACGCCCACCGAGATCTCTCCGGCCCCCGCGACCGGGCTCGGCTCGGCCGAGGCGGCCGCCCGGCTGCGCGCCGACGGCCCGAACACCGTGGCCGCCCCGCGCAAGCGCGGGCTGGCCGGCCGGGTGTTCCGCCAGCTCACCGACCCGCTGGTGGCGCTGCTGCTGGCCGCTGCCGTGGTGACCACGCTGCTGCGCGACTACCCGGACACCGCCGTGATCGTGCTGGTCGTCCTGATCAACACCGTGATCGGCGTGGTGCAGGAGGTACGCGCCGACCGGGCCGTCGCCGCGCTGGACCGGCTCGCCGCACCGACCGCGCGTGTGGTCCGCGACGGCCGTGACCTCGTGCTGCCCGCCGCCGACCTGGTCCGCGGCGACCTGGTCCGGCTGGAGGCCGGCGACGTGGTACCCGCCGACCTGGACCTCACCGACGCGGTACGCCTCAGCCTGGACGAGTCGGCGCTGACCGGCGAGTCGGTGCCGGTGGCCCGGGTCGCGGGGGAGGAGGCCAGCGCCGGCACCGTGGTCACCACCGGCCGCGCCACCGGAACCGTGGCGCGCACCGGCGCGGCGAGCGCGCTGGGCCGGATCAGTGCCCTGGTCGCGGCGACCCGGCCGGCGCCCACCCCGCTGCAACGACGCCTGTCCTCGCTCGGCCGGGTGCTCGGCCTGACCGCCGTGGTGCTCTCCGGGCTGGTCTTCGCCATCGGCGTGCTCGACGGGCGGCCGGTCACGCAGATGGCCGTCACCGCCGTCAGCCTCGTGGTGGCGGCCGTACCGGAGTCGCTGCCCGCCGTCGTCACGCTGGCGCTCGCCCTGGGCGCGCGCCGGATGGCCGGCAGCCGCGCCATCCCCCGCCGGCTGCACGCGGTGGAGACCCTCGGCTCGGTCACCGTGATCGCCTCCGACAAGACCGGCACGCTCACCGAGGGCCGCATGGCCGTGCAGTACGCGGTCGTCCCCGGCCGCGACCGCTACGCCGTCACCGGCACCGGCTACGCGCCCGACGGCGAGGTGCACCACCGGGGCGAGCCGGTGAGCGCCCCCGACGAGCTGCGCGCTCTCGCCCGCGCCGGGCTGCTCTGCAACGACGCCACAGTGACGCCGCCGACCGACGAGCGGCCCGAGTGGACGGCGATCGGTGACCCGCTGGAGGCGGCGCTCGTCACGTTCGGCGCCCGCTGCGGCCTGGACCCGGACACCACCCGCGACGCCTGGCCCCGCGTGGCGGAGGCCCCGTTCGACCAGGACCTGCGCCGCATGACCACGGTGCACCGCCGCTGCGACGGGCGCTACCTGGTGGTCTGCAAGGGCGCGCCGGAGAACCTGCTGGCCGCGCCGCTGGTGGACGCCGACGCCGCGGAACTGGCCGAGCTGACCGACGCCGCGCACCGGCTCGCCACCGAAGGGCTGCGGGTTCTGGCGGTGGCCTCCGCGGTGGTCGACACCCTGCCCGACCCGGCCCGGCCGGCCGGCCTGCGCCCCCTGGGCCTGGTCGCGGTCGGCGACCCGCTGCGCGCCGCGGCCCCCGGCATCGCCGCGGGCTTCGAGGAGGCCGGCATCCGGCTGGTCCTCATCACCGGCGACCATCCGGCGACCGCCGCCGCCATCGGCGGACGGCTCGGGCTCTGGCGCGACGGCGACCCGCTCGCCAACGGCGACGACGGCGACCCGGGCCGCGCCCACCCCGAGACCCGGGTGTACGCGCGGACCCAGCCGGAACAGAAGCTCGACATCATCGCCGGCCTCCAGAACCGGGGGCACGTGGTGGCGATGACCGGCGACGGCGTCAACGACGCCCCGGCGCTGCGCCGCGCGGACATCGGCGTGGCCATGGGCGGCGGCACCGAGGTGGCCCGGCAGGCCTCCGACCTGGTCCTCGTCGACGACGACCTGACCACCGTGGCGACCGCCATCGGCGAGGGCCGCCGGATCTACGACAACATCCGCCGGTTCCTGCGCTACGCGCTCGCCGGTGGCGTCGCCGAGATCGCGGTGATGCTGCTCGGCCCGCTGTTCGGCCTGCCGGTGCCGCTGCTGCCGGCGCAGATCCTCTGGATCAACCTGCTCACCCACGGCGTACCCGGTGTGGCGCTCGGCGCGGAACCGGCCGAGCCGGGCACGCTGCGCCGGCCGCCCCGCTCGCCGCAGGAGTCGGTGCTCGGCGCCGGCCTGGGCCGGGACGTGCTGGTCACCGGCGGGCTGATCGCCGCGGCGACGTTCGGCGCCGGGGTGTGGGCCGCGGCGGCCGACCGGCCGTGGCAGTCGGTGGTGTTCGTGGTCCTCGGCCTCGCCCAGCTCGGCGTGGCGCTGGCGGTCCGCGCGATCCGTACCCCGGGTTCGCGCGAGCGCAACCTCGCGCTGCCGGTGGCGGTAGCGATCTCCGCTGTGCTCCAGGTGGCGGGCGTGCTGCTGCCGCCCCTGCGCGAGCTGCTCGGCACCTCGCCGCTCAGCGCGCTCGACCTGCTCGCCTGCGCCGCGATCGGCGTGCTGCCCGGGCTGGTGCTGCGGCTGACCCGCCGCTTCCGCGGGACCAACGGCCCCCACGCCGGGCCCGCCGGCCCTGCCGGGCCGGCCGCCTGACCGGCAGGCTGAGGACGAGTGAAGGAGGACGACATGACGATCCACTCGCAGGCCCCCGTCGTGGTGGGCGTGGACGGCTCCGCCGCCTCGCTGGACGCGGTCCGGGTGGCCGCCCGCGAGGCCGCCGACCGGAACCGGCCGCTGCAGGTGGTGCACGCCTTCATCTGGCCGCTGACCCGCGCGCCGCTCACCCCGGCCCCGGGCGCGCCCGCCGGCGCCGGCCTGCGCAACCAGGCCGAACGGGTCGTCGCCGAGGCGGTCGCCGAGGCCGGCAAGGTCGCGCCGGACGTACCGGTCACCGGCGTGGTGGTCGACGGCGCGCCGGCGGCGGTGCTGGTCGCCGAGTCGAGCGAGGCGGCGCTGATCGTGCTCGGCCACCGCGGTCTGGGCGGGTTCGCCGGCCTGCTGATCGGCTCGGTCACGCTCCAGGTGTCGGCCCGCGCGCACTGCCCGGTGCTGGTGACGCGCGGCGAGGCGCGCGCCGACGGCCCGGTCGTGGTCGGCGTGGACGGCTCCGAGCTGTCCACCGCGGCGGTCGGGTACGCGTACGAGGAGGCCGACCGCCGGGGCGCGTCGCTGATCGTGGTGCACGCCTGGCTGTACCCCACCCCGATCGGCCCCGGCGACATCCTGCCCCTGGTGTACGACCCGGAGGCGCTCGCCGAGGAGTCCCGGCGCGTCCTCGCCGAGTCGATCGCGGGCTGGGCCGAGCGTTACCCCGACGTGCCGGTACGGCAGCGGTCGCTGCGCGGCGCCCCGGCCCGGGTGCTTGTGGAGGAGTCGAAGGACGCCCAGCTCGTGGTGGTCGGCGCGCACGGACGGGGCGCGCTGGGCGGGCTGCTGCTCGGCTCGGTCAGCCACGCGGTGCTGCACCACGCCCACTCGCCGCTGGTGATCGTGCGCAACGGAACCTGACCCCGCGACCGCGCCCGACCAGGCGACAGCCCGTGACGGCGCCCGACCCGCGACAGCGCCTGACGCCCCGACGGCGTCAGGCGCTGCGGACCGTGGTGAGGTCGGCCAGCCCGGAGATGGTCAGCAGCGGCTCCAGCAGCGGGCCGGCGATCAGCGCGATCCGGTCGGCGTGCGGGAACAGCGCGGCCAGCCCGGCGCTGTCCAGGTACTCCACCTTCGTGAGGTCCACGACCAGGGGCTCGCCGTCGGGGCGTACGGCCTCGGCCAGCGCGTCGGCGAAGGCGGACGCGTTGCTCATGTCGATCTCACCGACGGCGGCCAGCACGCGGACGCCGTCGGGGCTGTCGCTCGTGGTCAGGGTCAGGGACGTGCTCATGGCGTGATCCTCGCCTGCATGTCGACGGTGGTGCCGGTGGCCCCCGGAGTGACGCTGATGTTGTCCATCAGCGCGCGCATGAGCACGAGTCCCCGGCCGCGGTGCGGGTCGGGAGGCTGGTCCCGGTCGCGCCAGTGTCCGCTGTCGGTGACGCTCAGGCGCAGGGCGCCGGCGGTGGCGGCGGCGCGCAGCCGGATCCGGCCGCCCGGGTTGTCGCGGTGCCCGTGCTCGATCGCGTTGGCGCACGCCTCCCCGGCCGCCACCAGGATGTTGTACGCGTGGGCCGGGGCCAGCCCGCAGCGGTCCAGCCATCCCCGCAGCGCGGTGCGGACCTCGGCGAGGCGCGTCGACTCGGCCGGGAACTCCAGTTCCAGCGGCCCGGGGTGACGGTAGAGCAGCAGGGCCACGTCGTCGTGGTAGCCGCCGTCCGGGGTGAGCCGGTCCATGATCTCGGTCGCCAGCACCTCGACCGGCGCGTGGTGGCCCTGCTGGATGGCGTCGGTGGCGCGGGCGATGCCGGCGGTGATCGGCTGGCGGCGGCGTTCCACCAGGCCGTCGGTGTAGAGCATCAGGGTGGCGCGCGGCGGGACCGTCGCCTCCGCCTCGGGACGTTCCTGCCCGGGGCGTACGGCCAGCGGCCGGGACCGGCCGTGCTGCAGCAGTTCGGGAGTGCCGTCGGCGCGGACCACGATGGCCGGTGGGTGACCGGCGCTGGAGTAGCGCATCAGGCCGGTGGCCGGGTCGAGGACGCCACAGAAGACGGTGGCGCAGGACGCCCCCGGCAGCAGCGCGGCGAACCGGTCCAGCGCCACGAGCGTCCGGGCCGGGCTCGGGTCCTGCAACAGCAGGGCACGGCAGGCGCTGCGCAGCTGCCCCATCACCGTCGCGGCCTGAAGGCCGTGTCCCACGCAGTCGCCGACCACGATGCCGATGCGCCCGTCCGGCAGCTCGACGGTGTCGTACCAGTCGCCGCCGACCTTGAGCGGCATCGCGGCGGGGGAGTACCGCACCGCGAAACCGGCGGGGAGCTGCGCCGGGCCGAGGATCGCCCGTTGCAGGGCCAGCGCGGTCTCCCGCTGCTGGTCGATCTGGTGCACCCGGTGCAGCCCCTGCCCGATGTGGCCGGCCAGCAGCGCCAGCAGCGTCTGGTCCTGCTCGGTGCAGGGCCGCTTCTCGCCCAGGTCGATCCAGAGCGCCATGGTGCCGTGCGGATGCTCGACGGCGATGCCGGCGCCGTGCGTACGCGTCGCCACCGGGGTCAGCAGCGGGGTGTCCCGGAGCGCGAGCAACGCCTGCCGGCGCTCCTGCGGCAACGTCTCCCACCGGGCCGCCGGGTCGGTGGCGGTCACCTCGGGGGCGGGCAGGTCGCCGAAGACGGCGGTGAGCACGCCGGCGGCCCGCCACAGCTTGCGCAGCTCGTCCAGCACCCCGTGCAGCGCGTCGGTGAGGTCGTCGGCCTGCGACAGCCGCATGCTGAGCCCGGCCAGGGCGGTCTCCCGCTGCACCGCGTAGTGCTCGGCGGTGACGTCGCGGAACGTGCCGACGATCATCCGGCGGCCGCTGTCCGGGTCGTCGACCTGGTTGAACGCGGCCGAGATCCAGATCCGGTGCCCGTCGCGGTGGGTCACCGGCACGGTGTACGTGCCACGGGTCTGGCCCACGAGTCTCGAGAACGCCTCCGCCACCTGGCGGTGCGCCTCGGGCTCGGCCTCCCGGTCCGGCCACCACGGGTGCACCGCGGGGTAGGGCAGGTCCTCGGTCCCGTACCCGAGGATGCCGGTGAACGCCGCGTTGATCTCGACCACCGCGCCGTCCTCGTCGCAGACGAAGAACGCCTCCTGCAACGAGTCGACGAGCGCGGTACGCCAGCGGGCGTGGTGGTTGCGCAGCCGGGCCAGCTCCACGTTCGCGCGTACCCGGGCCAGCAGTTCGGCGGCCGGGAACGGCTTGACCAGGTAGTCGTCGGCGCCGGCCTCCAACCCCTCGATCGAGGCCTCCTGACCGGCGCGGGCGGACAGCAGCAGCACCGGAGTGCCGGCCGTACGCTGGTCGGCGCGCAGCGCGGCCACCAGTTGCAGGCCGTCGAGCCGGGGCATCATCACGTCGCTGACCACCAGGTCGGGGGTGTGCGCGCGGGCGGCGTCCAGCGCGGCCCGCCCGTCGGCGACGGCCCGCACCTCGTGTCCGGCCGAGCGCAGCAGCCGGGTGAGGTACTCCCGCATGTCGGCGTTGTCGTCGGCCACCAGGACCCGGGCCGGCGCCCCACCGGGCAGCGGCTGGACCGGCCCCTCGGCCGGGTCGCCCGCGCCGACGGCGGCGCCCGGGTCGGCGGGCAGCCAGCGCAGCGCCTCCTGCACGAACGGCTCGGCCGACACCGGCGCCCGGCCGGTGCCCGCCGGGGCGAGCGCGTCGGCGGGCAGGTGGGCGGTGCCGAACGGCAGCCGGATCGTGAAGCTGGTGCCCC
Source organism: Micromonospora sp. RV43 (assembly GCF_001029515.1). Taxonomy (NCBI): domain Bacteria; kingdom Bacillati; phylum Actinomycetota; class Actinomycetes; order Micromonosporales; family Micromonosporaceae; genus Micromonospora; species Micromonospora sp. RV43. The sequence continues at coordinate 11,502 of NZ_LEKG01000001.1, forward strand.
GGCCCACCGCGCTGGACGCGTCGATGTCGCCGCCGTGCAGCGTGACCAGCTCCTGGACCAGGGCCAGGCCGATTCCGCTGCCCTCGTCGGAGCGGGAGCGGGCGTTCTCGATGCGGTGGAACCGCTCGAACAGGCGCGGCATCTCGTCGGCGGGTACGCCGATGCCGGTGTCGGAGATCCGCAGCACCGCCGCGTCGCCATCGGCGCGCAGCTCCACCCGGATCGTGCCGTCGAAGGTGAACTTCAGCGCGTTGCTGAGCAGGTTCAGCACCACCTTCTCCCACATGCCGCGGTCCAGGTGCACCGGCTCGGGCAGGGGCGGGCAGTCCACCTCGAAGGACAGACCGGCCCGTTCGATAGCCGACCGGAAGACGCTCGCCAGGTCGGCGGTCACCGCGGCCAGGTCCACCGGCTCGTAGCGGGCCTGCATCCGCCCGGCCTCGATGCGGGAGAAGTCGAGCAGGCTGTTGACCAGCTTGCCCAGGCGCAGCCCGTTGCGGCGGATGACGTCCAGCTCGGTGCGGACCTGCTCGTCGGCGCCCTGCAACCGGCCGCGCAGCTCGTCCAGCGGTCCCATGATCAAGGTGAGCGGGGTGCGGAACTCGTGACTGATGTTGGAGAAGAACGCGGTCTTCGCGCGGTCCAGCTCGGCGAGTTCCTCGGCCCGCCGCTGCTGCGCCTGGTAGCTGCGGGCGCTGGCGATCCCGGTGGCCAGATGCCCGGCGGTCAGCTCGACGAAGCCGCGGTACCCGTCGTCCAGCGCCCGGTAGCGGTTCAGTCCGGCGACCAGGAACCCGTACGGCGCTCCGCCCTGCTGCCGCAGCGGCACCAGGAGCGCCTCGGCCGGCGCGGCGGGCCAGACACCGGCGGGCAGGTCCGTGAAGGCGGGGCCGTCGAGCGCGACCCGCACCGACTCGCCCTCGGTGAGGGAGCCGGCCGGCCACGGCGCGGCCGGGTCGCCGGGCGACAGCGTGGCGGGGGCCGCCGGATGGCCCGCCGCCAACCCGGTCGCCTCCACCAGCCGAGCGCCGCCGTCGTCGTCGTACAGGTAGGTGAGCGTGAACGGCAGGTCCTGCGGGTTGCGGGCCAGCTGGCGGCTGACGAACGCGAGCGTCTCCTGTTCGGTGCGGATGACGCTCGGGTCCGAGCCGAGGTCGCGCAGCGTGGCCATCCGCCGTTCGCCGATGACCCGCTCGGTGTCCTCGCTGACCACGCAGAGCATCCCGACCAGGCTGCCGTCGTCGGCGCGCAGCGGGCTGTAGGAGAACGTGTGGTACGTCTCCTCCCGGTAACCGGCGCGCTCCAGGAACAGCAGCAGGCCCTCGTCCCAGGTCGCCTCGCCGGTGCGCAGCACGGTGTCGACACGGGGGCCGATGTCGTCCCAGATCTCCGCCCACACCTCGTTCGCCGGCAGCCCCAGCGCCCACGGGTACTTGCGGCCGAGCGTGTCCCGCCGGTAGGCGGCGTTGCAGAAGAAACTGAGCTGCGGCCCCCAGGCCATCCACATCGGGAACCGGGAGGACAGCAGGATCCGCACCGCGGTCCGCAGGCTCTGCGGCCAGGTGTCCGGCGGGCCCAGGGGGTGCGCCGACCAGTCGATCCGCGCCAGGTCCGGCCCGATCTCCGCGTCCACGGCGAAGACGTCGGCGCGCGTACGCGGGTCGGTGTCAGCGCCGCTCATCGCCCGAGTCTCCCCCACCCCGTCCGGTCCCGCTCGTCCGGGCCGCGTCGCGGCCTCGTGGTCGCTTCTTGCCCCGTCGCGCCCCCGGCACTCCACCCGGGGCGGGGAGATCTGACTCACGTGACGGCAGCGGGTCAGGGCAGGGGTTCGTGGTGCGGCAAAACGAAAGGCAAGGAGACACCTCTCCTCGCCACTATCAACGTATATCGCACCCCGGGTCTTGCCGCAAGGCCCCGGTGATGCCGCAGAATCAGCGGCCGATGCGGGTCGAGCTGCGAAAACGGGGGCACGGCATGACCGGACGGTACGTGTGGCAACTGCACGAGGTCGACGAGACGCGGATCGCCGCGGTCGGCGGCAAGGGCGCGCACCTGGGGGCGTTGACGCGGATCGACGGGGTGCGCGTACCCCCGGGTTTCTGCGTCACCACCGACGCCTTCCGGCTGGCCGTGGCGCGGACGCCGGCGCTGGCCGGCCCGCTGGACCGGCTCGCCCGCGCGGACGCGGACGACCCGGCGGCGCTCCGGACGGCCGCTGCCGAGGTGCGTCGCGTCGTCGAGCGGACCGCGCTACCGGGCGACGTCGCGGCGGCGGTCACCGCCGCGCTGGCCGGGCTTGGCGCGGACGCCGCGTACGCCGTGCGGTCGAGCGCGACCGCCGAGGACCTGCCGACCGCCTCGTTCGCGGGCCAGGAGGACACCTACCTGAACGTGGTCGGCACGGCCGAGGTGCTGCGGCACGTGAGCCGCTGCTGGGCCTCGCTGTTCACCGACCGGGCGGTGACCTACCGGCGGCGCCACGGCATCGACGACCGTGCCGTGGACATGGCCGTGGTGGTGCAGCTGATGGTCGTCCCGGACGCGGCCGGGATCATGTTCACCGCCGACCCGGTGACCGGGAACCGGACGGTGGTGTCGGTGGAGGCCGGCTTCGGTCTCGGCGAGGCCCTGGTCTCCGGCCTGGTGAACCCGGACGTCTTCACGGTGCGCGACGGCGCGGTGGCCGGCCGGACGATCGGCGCGAAGGCGCGGGCGGTGCACGCGGTGCCCGGCGGCGGCACCCGGGAGACGCCAGTCGACCCGGCGCGGCAGGCCCAGCCCGCGCTGACCGACGCGCAGGCGGTACGCCTCGCCGCGCTGGGACGGCGGATCGAGGCGCGCTTCGGGTGCCCGCAGGACATCGAGTGGGCCCTGACCGGCGACGACATCCACATCCTCCAGAGCCGGCCGATCACCACGCTGTTCCCGGTGCCGGCGGCCGCCGACGGGCGGTTCCGCGTCTACCTGTCGGTCGGCCACCAGCAGATGATGACCGACGCGATGAAGCCGCTGGGCCTGTCGATGTGGCGGCTGACCGCCATGGCGCCGATGCACGAGGCGGGTGGGCGGCTGTTCGTCGACGCCACGCCGCACCTGTCCACGGCGGCGGGTCGTACCGCGTTCCTGGGCATGATCGGCCGGGCCGACCCGCTCACCCGGGACGCGCTGGACACGGTCCTCGCCCGGGACGTCGTACCGGCCGCGCCGGACCCGGCCCCGGCCGGCCCGCCCGTGGGCGGCCCGCCGCCCTCGATCGACACCGACCCGGCGATCGTCACCACGCTCGTCGAGCGCAGCCGGGAGTCGATCGCCGCCCTGCGCCGCGACGTCCGCGGCCGCTCCGGGCCCGAGCTGTTCGACTTCCTGATCGAGGCGTTCGCCGAGCACAAGCGGGTGCTCACCGATCCGGTGAGCGCCCAGGTGATCATGGCGGGGATGCAGGCCACCTGGTGGCTCAACGACAAGCTGGGGGAGTGGCTCGGTGAACGCGACGCCGCCGACACGCTCACTCTCTCCGCGCCCGGCAACGTCACCGCCGAGATGGGCCTGGCGCTGCTCGACGTGGCGGACGTGGTCCGCGCGTACCCCGAGGTGGTGGCGTTCCTGCGGGACGCCGCCGACGACGGGTTCCTGGACGAGCTGCCGAAGCTGCCCGGCGGCGTCGGGGCGCGCGACGCCATCGCCGGCTACCTCGACCGGTACGGCATGCGCTGCGTCGGCGAGATCGACATCACCCGGCCACGATGGAGCGAGCGCCCGGCCACGCTCGTCCCGTTGATCCTGGACAACGTCCGCACCTTCGCCCCGGGCGCCGCCGCGCGCCGCTTCGCCCAGGGCCGGGAGCGGGCCGAGGCGAAGGCCCGGGAGGTGCTGGACCGCCTGCGCGCGCTGCCCGACGGCGAGCGTAGGGCCGCCGAGACGCAGGCCGTGATCGAGCGGGTACGGACGTTCGCCGGCTACCGGGAGTACCCGAAGTACGACATCGTGAGCCGCTACGCCGTCTACAAGCAGGCGCTCATGGCGGAGGCCGGCCGGCTGGTGCGCGCCGGTGTGCTCGCCGGTCCGGAGGACGCCTTCTACCTCACCTTCGACGAGTTCCGCGAGGTCGCGGCCACCGGCTCTGTGGACGCCGCGCTGATCCGCAGGCGCCGGGAGGAGTTCCGGGCGCACCGGTCGCTCACCCCGCCCCGGGTGCTCACCTCCGACGGCGAGGCGCTGAACGGCTCGTACCGGCGCGACGACGTGCCACCGGGCGCCCTGGCCGGGCTGGCGGTCTCGGCCGGCGTCGTCGAGGGGCGGGCGCGGGTCGTGGCGGACCTGGCCGGCGCCGACCTGGAGCCGGGCGACATCCTCGTCACCGCACACACCGACCCGAGCTGGACGCCGCTGTTCGTGGCCGTCGCGGGCCTGGTGACGGAGGTTGGCGGGCTGATGACGCACGGCGCGGTGATCGCCCGTGAGTACGGCCTGCCCGCAGTGGTGGCGGTGCCGGACGCGACCCGGCTGATCCCGGACGGTGGGCGGATCCGCGTGCACGGCACCGACGGGTACGTCGAGCTGCTGTCCTGACCGGTGCGGCATGCCCGATGATGGAGGTCCGGCGAGCGGGGAGGCGCGATGCGGATCGGGGAGCTGTCGGCGCGTACCGGGGTGAGCGCCCGGTCCATCCGGTACTACGAGCAGCAGGGCCTGCTCGCCGCCGTGCGCACCGCGAGCGGGCAGCGGGTCTTCGCCGAGTCGGCCGTGGACCGGGTCCGGCTCATCCAGCGGCTGTTCGACGCCGGGTTGAGCAGCCGCCGGATGGCCGAGCTGCTGCCCTGCGTGACCGATCCGGAGGTCCGCACCTCGTGGCTCACCGACCGGCTGCGCGAGGAGCGGACCCGGATGACAGCCGAGATGGCATGGCTCGCGCACGCCGTCGCGGTGCTCGACGACGTGGTGTCCGACATGACAGTGACCGAGGACACCCGGGATCCGGCCGCCTGAGCGCTTGCCCTTGACACCGGTGTCAACTCCTAGCGTCGGGTCATGAACGCGACCCTGGACACCGGATCGCCGGTGACGCCGCTGCTGGAACCCGTCACCGTCGCCGGGCTGCCGTTGCCGTCCCGCTTCGTGATGGCGCCGATGACCCGTAACCGCGCGCCGGGCGGCGTGCCGACGCCGGAGATGGCCGACTACTACCGGCGCCGCGCCGCGGCCGGCATCGGCCTGATCGTCACCGAGGGTGTGCTGGTCGACCATCCCAGCGCGGGGCACGAGGACACCGTGCCCCGGATGACCGCCGGCGCGGCCGAGGCCGGCTGGCGGGACGTGGTCGAGGCAGTGCACGCCGCCGGCGGCCGGATCGCCGCGCAGCTGTGGCACCTGGGCAGCCTGCGCGAACCGGTCGACGGCCGTCCGGCGTGGACACCCTCGGGGGTACGCGAGCCGGGCCGCCCCGCGCCGTACGCGATGACCGCGGCCGACGTGGACACCCTGCTCGCGGCGTACGCGAATGCAGCAGAGGTCGCGGTGCGGGCCGGGTTCGACGCGATCGAGATCCACGCCGCGCACGGTTACCTGCTCGACGAGTTCCTGTGGCCGTACACGAACCGCCGGACCGACGCGTTCGGCGGCTCGCCGGAGCGGCGGGCGGCGTTCCCGGCGGCGGTGGTGCGCGCGGTCCGCGCGCAGGTCCCGGCGCGTCACCCGGTGATCGTGCGGTTCTCCCAGTTCAAGGAGCGGGCGTTCGACGCGCGGATCGCCGAGACCCCGGGTGAGCTGGCGCAGATCCTCGGCGCGTTCGCCGAGGCCGGCGCGGACGTGCTGCACGCCTCGCAGCGCCGCTTCTGGCAGCCGGCGTTCCCCGGCTCGCCGCTGAACCTGGCCGGCTGGGCGAAGCGTCTCACCGGCCTGCCGTCGATCACCGTCGGCTCGGTCGGGCTGCGGCGGGACTTCCTGCGCCCGGACGGCCCGGAGTCGGTGGCGGGCCTGGCGGCGCGGCTGGCAGACGGGGAGTTCGACCTGGTCGCGCTGGGCCGCGCGCTGCTGGGCAACCCGGCCTGGGTGACGCACGCCGCCGCCGGACGGCTGGGCGAGATCGTCGACTACCGCAAGGCGCACGAGGACGTGTACCCCTAGGGCCGGGATGAGCCGAAGGGGTTGACGCCGGGGGATGTTATCGCTCACAGTCGATGGCAGGGCATGAGCGCCGCAAGGCTCACCGGGCGAGCCGCGCTGGTCGTACCTCGACACCACCGCCACCGGACGCGGGGTCGGGGAGTCGCACCACCACCATCGCGCAACCCCCCGGAAGAGGAATCCGCATGAGACGAAAGAGAGCCTTGCTGACCACCGGCATCCTGGCCGGCGCGCTCGCCGCCGGGATGGCGGTGGCCCTGGCGCCGGCCGCGAGCGCCGGCACCACGCTGCGCGCGGCGGCGGCCGAGAAGGGCCGCTACTTCGGCGCCGCCGTCGCCACCGGCAAGCTGTCCGACAACACGTACGCCACGGTGCTGAACCGCGAGTTCAACTCCGTGGTGGCCGAGAACGAGATGAAGTGGGACGCCACCGAGCCGCAGCAGGGGCGGTTCAGCTACACCGGCGGCGACCGGCTGGTCAGCCACGCCCGCGCGAACGGGATGTCGGTGCGCGGGCACACGCTGCTCTGGCACGCCCAGCAGCCGTCGTGGGCACAGGGCCTGTCCGGCAGCGCGCTGCGCAACGCCGCGATCAACCACGTCACCCAGGTGGCCACCCACTTCCGCGGGCAGATCTACGCCTGGGACGTGGTGAACGAGGCGTTCGCCGACGGCGGCAGCGGCGGGCGCCGCGACTCGAACCTGCAGCGCACCGGCAACGACTGGATCGAGGCGGCGTTCCGGGCGGCCCGCGCCGCGGACCCGGGCGCGAAGCTCTGCTACAACGACTACAACACCGACGGCATCAACGCGAAGTCGACGGGCATCTACAACATGGTCCGCGACTTCAAGTCGCGCGGCGTGCCGATCGACTGCGTCGGCTTCCAGTCGCACCTGGGCACCACGATCCCCGGCGACTACCAGGCCAACCTCCAGCGCTTCGCCGACCTGGGCGTCGAGGTGCAGATCACCGAGCTGGACGTGATGACCGGTGGCAACCAGGCGAACATCTACGCCGCCGTGACCCGCGCCTGCCTGGCGGTGTCGCGCTGCACCGGCATCACGGTCTGGGGCGTGCGGGACTGCGACTCGTGGCGCGGCTCGGACAACGCGCTGCTGTTCGACTGCGCGGGCAACAAGAAGGCGGCGTACAACGCGGTGCTCGACGCGCTGAACGCCGGCGGCAACAACCCGCCGCCGACCACGACGCCGCCGCCGAACAACCCGACCACCCCGCCGCCGGGTCAGGGCGGGTGTTCGGCCTCGGTGTCGCTGAACTCCTGGACCGGTGGGTTCGTGGCGACGGTGAAGGTGACCGCGGGCTCGTCGGGCACCCGGGGATGGACCGTCACCATGACGTTGCCGGGCGGCGCGAGCATCACCAACACCTGGAGCGCCACCGCGAGCGGGAGCAGCGGCACGGTGCGGTTCGCGAACGTGAGCTACAACGGCCAGCTCGGCGCCGGTCAGAGCACCGAGTTCGGGTTCCAGGGCAACGGCAGCGGATCGGGCATGACGCCCACCTGCTCCGCGACCTGAGCCGGGCCACCGCGGGGGCGGCGCGCCGTCGCCCCCGCGGTGTTCCGCCACGTCGTCCCGTCCGACCTGGACTGTCGTCTCTGTTACGAGAAAGAGACATGCGCATTTCGCGCGATTGGTTGACGGGGCAACTTGTGAGCGTTAACACTCCCCGTGAGGGTTACCTGTGTCACAGGGACCGCCACGACAGGGAGGACGCTCGTGCGCAGACGACTTCTGGCCGCACTCAGCGGTGCCGCGCTCGCGATCAGCCTGGCCGCCTGCAGCGGCGAGGGCGCGGGAGGCGGCGGAGACACCAGCTCGGCCAAGCCCGGCGACCTGACGATCGGCGTCTCGATGCCGACGCAGACCTCGGAACGGTGGATCGCCGACGGCAACTCGGTGAAGGAGAAGCTCCAGGCCAAGGGCTACAAGGTCGACCTCCAGTACGCCGGGGACGACATCCCGACCCAGTCGCAGCAGATCGACCAGATGATCACGCAGGGCGCGGACGTGCTGGTCATCGCCCCGATCGACGGCACCGCGCTCAGCGGCCAGCTCCAGGCCGCCGCGGCGGCGAAGATCCCGGTCATCTCCTACGACCGGCTCATCCGCAACAGCCCGAACGTCAGCTTCTACGTCAGCTTCGACAACTACAAGGTCGGCGTGGCGCAGGCCAACGCGCTCCTGGTCGGGCTCGGCCTGCTCACCAAGGACGGCGCCAAGGGCACCGCCACCGGCCCGTTCAACGTGGAGCTGTTCGCCGGCTCGCTCGACGACAACAACGCCGGGTTCTTCTTCAACGGCGCGATGGACACGCTGAAGCCGTACTTCGACGCCGGGACGCTGAAGGTCAAGTCCGGGCAGACCAAGATCGAGCAGGCCGCCATCCTGCGCTGGCAGTAGGAGACCGCGCAGAAGCGGATGGAGGACCTGCTCACCTCCAGCTACAACGACGGCAGCAAGGTCGACGGCGTGCTGTCGCCGTTCGACGGCCTGTCCCGCGGCATCATCACCGCGCTGCAGAACGCCGGCTACCGCGGCGGCGCCAAGAAGATGCCGGTGGTGACCGGCCAGGACGCCGAGGTCGCCTCGGTCAAGCTGATCAACGACGGCGTGCAGAGCTCGACCGTCTTCAAGGACACCCGGCTGCTGGCCGAGCAGGCGGTGATCGCCGCCGAGGCGTTCCTGCGCAAGGAGGAGCCGAAGGCCAACGAGACCAAGGCGTACAACAACGGCGTCAAGGTCGTGCCGGCGTTCCTGCTGCCGGTGCAGACCGTCTACAAGGAGGACATCAAGTCCGTCCTGATCGACTCCGGCTACCTGACCGAGCAGGAGGTCGCCGCGGGCCGGGCCGGCTGATCCGCGGCGACGGGCCCGGCGGCCGCCCGCGCCACCGGGCCCGTCCGCTCCGGACACCACGACCACGAGCAGGACGGATATCCATGAGCGATCACATCCTCGAGATGCGTGGCATCACGAAGACCTTCCCGGGCGTGACCGCGCTCCAGGACGTCTCGCTCGCCGTACGGCGTGGCGAGATCCACGCGATCTGCGGTGAGAACGGCGCCGGGAAGTCGACCCTGATGAAGGTGCTGTCCGGCGTCTACCCGGCGGGCAGCTACGACGGCCAGATCGTCTTCGACGGCGAGCCGGTCGGGTTCCGGGGGATCCAGGACAGCGAGGCCCGCGGCATCGTCATCATCCACCAGGAACTCGCGCTGGTGCCCTACCTGTCGATCGCCGAGAACATCTTCCTCGGCAACGAGCGCCGCGGCCGCGGCGGGCTCATCGACTGGCACCGGACCAACGCGGAGGCCGCGGCGCTGCTGCGGTCGGTCGGGCTGCACGAGAACCCGGTCACCCCGGTCATCCAGCTCGGTGTCGGCAAGCAGCAGCTCGTGGAGATCGCCAAGGCGCTGTCCAAGAAGGTACGGCTGCTGATCCTCGACGAGCCCACAGCGGCACTCAACGACGTCGACTCCGCGCACCTGCTGGACCTGATGCGCCGGCTGCGCGACCAGGGCATCACCTGCATCATGATCTCGCACAAGCTCGGCGAGATCACCGCCGTCGCCGACTCGACCACAGTCATCCGCGACGGCCGTACCGTCGAGACGCTGGACATGTCCGACGGCGCCGTCACCCAGGACCGGATCATCCGCGGCATGGTCGGCCGCGACCTGGCCGCCTTCTATCCGACCCGCAGCGTGACCCCCGGCGACGAGGTGCTGCGCATCGAGGACTGGTCGGTGCGCCACCCGACGCAGGACCGCCTGGTCGTCGACCGGGCCTCGCTGCACGTGCGGGCCGGGGAGGTCGTCGGCATCGCCGGCCTGATGGGCGCCGGGCGCACCGAGCTGGCGATGAGCGTGTTCGGCCGGGCGTACGGCCGGGACATCAGGGGGCGGCTGTTCGTCAAGGGCCGCGAGGTACGGGCGCGCACTGTCGCCGAGGCCATCGCCAACGGCATCGCGTACGCCACCGAGGACCGCAAGCACTACGGCCTCAACCTGATCGACGACGTGCGGGGCAACGTCTCGGCCGCCGCGCTCGACAAGCTGGCCCGGCACGGCTGGATCGACGGCAACCGCGAGATCCAGGTCGCCGAGCGGGGCCGGCGCGACATGAACATCAAGGCGCCGACCGTGATGTCGGTGGTGGGCAAGCTCTCCGGCGGCAACCAGCAGAAGGTCGTGCTGGCGAAGTGGCTGTTCACCGACCCGGACGTGCTGATCCTCGACGAACCGACCCGGGGCATCGACGTCGGCGCGAAGTTCGAGATCTACACGATCGTCAACCGGCTGGTGGCCGACGGCAAGGCCGTCGTGCTCATCTCCTCCGAACTGCCCGAGCTGCTCGGCATGTGCGACCGCATCTACACCCTGGCGGCCGGCCGCATCACCGGGGAGATGCCGGTGGCCGAGGCCACCCAGGAGAACCTGATGGAACTCATGACCAAGGACAGGGATCTCGTCCGATGACCAGCACGAAGCCTCCCCCCGCCACGAAGATCGCCGCGCCGGACACCGGCGCGGCGGCGACCCTGCACACCGGCACCAGCGATCCGCGCGCGCTGATCCTGGGCAACCTCCGGCAGAGCGGCATCTACATCGCCCTGGTGGTGATCGTGGCGCTGTTCGCGGTCCTCACCGACGGCGTCTCGCTGAGCCCCGGCAACCTGACGAACATCGTCCTCCAGTACTCCTACATCCTGGTGCTCGCGATCGGCATGGTCATCGTGATCATCGGCGGCCACATCGACCTGTCCGTGGGATCGGTGGTGGCGCTCACCGGAGCGGTCTCCGCGGTGCTCGTCATCCGCGAGGGCATGCCCTGGTGGGCGGGCGTCCTGGCCGCGCTCGCGGTGGGCGTCGCGGTCGGTGCGTGGCACGGGCTCTGGGTCGCGTACGCCGGCATCCCGGCGTTCATCGTCACCCTGGCCGGCATGCTGCTGTTCCGGGGTCTGACGCTGCGCGTGCTGGACAACATCTCGCTGTCGCCGTTCCCAGAGGAGTACCAGCGGGTCGCCGCCGGGTTCCTCAACGGTCTGCTGGGCGGCCAGGGCTACGACGCCTTCACGCTGTTCAGCGGCGCCTTCGCCGTGGTCGGGTACGCGGTGAGCGTGTTCCGGACCCGGATCGCCCGGGTGCGCCACGAGCAGCCGGTGGAGTCGTTCCCGCTGTTCGTCCTGCGGATCGTGGTGGTCGGCGCCGTGGTCATGTGGTTCGCCTGGCAGCTCGCCCACGCCCGGGGCCTGCCGATCGTGCTGATCGTGCTCGCCGTGCTCGTGCTCGTCTACGGCCTGCTCACCCGCCGTACGGTGTTCGGCCGCCAGGTGTACGCCATCGGCGGCAACCTGCCCGCGGCGATGCTGTCCGGCGTACGGGTGAAGCGGGTCAACTTCTGGATCTTCGTCAACATGGGCTTCCTGTCCGCCGTGGCGGGCGTCATCTACTCGTCCCGGTCCAACGGGGCCCAGCCGGCGGCGGGCAACATGTTCGAGCTGGACGCGATCGCGGCGGCGTTCATCGGCGGCGCGGCCGTCACCGGTGGCGTCGGCACCGTGGTCGGCGCCATGGTGGGTGGCCTGATCATGGCGGTGATGAGCAACGGGATGCAGCTCATGGGCGTCGACCAGTCCGTCCAGTCGGTGGTCAAGGGCCTGGTACTGCTCGTCGCGGTGGCGTTCGACATCTGGAACAAGCGCCGGGCCGCCGGCGCCCGGTGACGGCCGGCCGGACGCTCGCCCCTTCGTCCGGCCGGCCGCCGTTCACCGGCCGTAGCCGCTCACGCCCGGCTCCACCGTTGGTTGGCGTTGCCGTGGCAGGTCCAGACGATCACCCGGGTGCCGTTGGCGGTGCCCGCGTTGTCGACGTCCAGGCACAGCGACGGGAAGCGCCCGTTGCTCACCGTGCCGTTGCCGTTGACGGTCCACTGCTGGTTGGTGCCGCCGTTGCAGTCCCAGATCTGCACCCGGGTGCCGGCCGTCGCGTTCGTCGGCACGTCCAGGCACTTGCCCAGCACCTGCAACGCCTGTCCGCTGGCGGTGAACTGCTGGTTGGCGTTGTTGTGGCAGTCCCAGACCAGCGTCCCGGTGCCGTTCGCGGTGCCGGCGTTGTCCACGTCGAGGCACCGGCCGGACGACTCGCTGCGCAGCCGGAACGTGGTCGGGACCGGCGGCGGCGTGGTGGTGCCGCCCCCGCTGACCCGGTAGACCACGGTGCCGTGCGCGGGCACGCTGGCGGAGATCGTGCCGGTGCTGGTGGAGGTGGCGTCGGTCCACGCGTCGCGCAGCGTGAACGAGCTGCCGCTCTTGCCCACCCCCGCCGCGGTGGTGGAGACCGTGGTGGTCGAGCTGCCCTGGTTGAACAGGGCGACCGCCACGTCGCCGTTGGCCAGCGGCTTGGCCAGCACCCGCCGGGTGCCGTCGAAGGAGACCTGGGCCGCCTGACGGCCGAGCGTGTCCTGGTTGATCGCGACCAGGTTCGCGTTGCGCAGGATCGCCAGCGTGGCCGCGTTCGCCGACCGTACGTCGTTGCCCATCATCAGCGGCGCGGCCAGGACCGCCCAGAGCGCGAAGTGGCTGCGCATCTCCGTGTCGTTCATGCCCCCTCGGCCGACCTCGAGCATGTCCGGGTCGTTGAACCCGCCGGGCGCGGCGTACCCGGCCAGCGGCACCGTGACGTCGACGATGTTCTGGATGCCCATCGGGTAGCCGTTCGTCTGACCGGTGTTCCACGCGTTGGTGATGTCCTCGGTGGTCCGCCAGAGGTTCGCCACGTCGCTCCAGTTGCGCTGCGGCCCGGTCTTGGCGTGGTAGCTGTTGGGGTTGATGCTGTAGACGATCGGCCGGCCGGTGGAGGCCAGCGCGTCGCGCATGATGCCGAACCGCGCCACCTGGTCGTTGATCGTGCCGGTGGACGAGCACCAGTCGTACTTCAGGTAGTCCACGCCCCAGGCGGCGAACTGCCGCGCGTCCTGGTACTCGTGGTTGAGGCTGCCGGTGGCGCCGGGGAACGCGCCGCCGACCTGGGCGCAGGTCTTGTCCAGCGGCACCTGGTAGATGCCGAACAGCAGGCCCCGGGCGTGCAGGTAGTCACCGAGCGACTTCATCCCGCTGGGGAACCGCTGCGGGTGCGCCTGGAGGTTGCCCTGCGAGTCCCGGTTCGGGTCGAACCAGCAGTCGTCCACGACGACGTACTTGTACCCGAGGTCGCGCAGGCCGTTGCTGACGATCGCGTCGGCGGTCTGGCGGATGAGGGTCTCGTTGATGTTGCAGCCGAAGGTGTTCCAGGTGTTCCACCCCATCGGCGGGGTACGGGCGACGCCGTTGTCCAGCGCCCGGGCGGGACGCGGGGCCACGGCCTGGTCGGTGACTGTCGCGGCGAGCGCCACCGCCGCGACGCCCAGGACGGCGAGCGTCCGTCGGGTCCATCTGCGCACTGATCCTCCTCGGTCGCCGGGCGCCGGCCGTGCCGGCGTCCGGTTGGGAGCGGCCCGCCGATCGCGCGGCGTCGCCCGGGGTGCGCGGGGACGTACGCGGCACGGCAGTGGAGAGGGGCCGGCCGGTCACCGGCGGGCGCTCGTGGGTGGTGGGTCCGGCGGTCGACGGGGTCGCCGTCCGCGTCGCCGCCCGGCTGCGGCGCCGGGGTTTCCCGGACGGCGGCGCCACGAAGCAGGGATGGCGAGAATGTTATCGCTGACATCAAACCCTGTAAATAGCGTGACGGTCCGCCCGGCCCGTGTCGGCGACCGTTCGCGCGGGTGTAGGCGCCGGGAAAAGTGCCGCTGAGGGGCGCTTTGCGACCTCGGGAGGCTCTCTCCGCGGGCCGGGGGCCCGCCGCGCCGATCGCGGCGGCACGACGATCCACTAAGGCATTGATTGTTGTCGCTAACAAGGCGCTCGCCGGGACTCGGGGGCCGGACCGGGAGCGCGTCCGTGTGGATCTCCTCCGGGTGCGGCCCCGCCGGTCCGTGCCGCCCGGCCGCGGTGGTCCGGCGAGGGTGGTTCCTCGTTACGTAGCTGTTGCCCGGAGGTGTCTTGACGGATGTATATGTGAGCGCTAACACTAACTCCGTGACACGGCGGAGGTGCAAATGAGCGAAGTGGACGCGTCCGACCGGTACGTGATCGGTGTCGATTTCGGCACGCTGTCCGGGCGGGCGCTCGTGGTCCGCGTCCGGGACGGCGCCGAACTCGGTACGGCGGTGCACGAGTACCGGCGCGGGGTCATCGAGACCGCGCTTCCCGACGGCGGCCCGGCGCTGCCCCCGGACTGGGCCCTCCAGGACCCGGACGACTACCGCGACGTGCTGCGCCACGCGGTGCCGGCCGCGCTCGCCGAAGCCGGCGTGGACCCGTCCCGGGTGGTGGGCATCGGCACCGACTTCACCGCCTGCACCGTGCTCCCGACGCTCGCCGACGGCACACCGCTGTGCGAGATCCCGCAACTGCGCGACCGCCCGCACGCCTGGGTGAAGCTCTGGAAGCACCACGCCGCGCAGCCGCACGCCGACCGGATCAACGCGCTGGCGGAAGAACGCGGCGAACCGTGGCTCGGCCGCTACGGCGGCAAGATCTCCGCGGAATGGCAGTTCGCCAAGGGCCTGCAGATCCTGGAGGAGGACCCGGAGGTCTACCGGCGGGCCGAGCGCTTCATCGAGGCCGCCGACTGGATCGTCTGGCAGCTGTGCGGCGCCGAGACCCGCAACGTCTGCACGGCCGGCTACAAGGGCATCCGGCAGGACGGCCGCTACCCGTCGCCGGACTACCTGGCCGCGCTCGACCCCGGATTCGCCGACTTCGTGACCAAGCTGGACGGTCCGCTGCTGCCGCTGGGCGCGCGGGCCGGCACGCTCAGCGCCCGCGCCGCGGCCTGGACCGGACTGCCCGAGGGCATCGCGGTCGCGGCGGGCAACGTCGACGCCCACGTCACCGCCGCGTCGGCCCAGGCGCTGCGGCCCGGCCGGCTGGTCGCCATCATGGGCACCTCCACCTGCCACGTCCTCAACGGCACCCACCCGGCCGAGGTGCCGGGCATGTGCGGCGTGGTCGACGGCGGCATCAGCCCCGGCGCCTGGGGCTTCGAGGCCGGGCAGAGCGGGGTGGGGGACATCTTCGGCTGGTTCGTCCGCCACGCCGCCCCGGCGGGGTTCGACTCGCACGAGCGGCTCACCGAGGCCGCCGGCGCCCAGCCGGTCGGCGCGCACGGGCTGGTGGCGCTGGACTGGTGGAACGGCAACCGGTCCCTGCTGGTCAACCACGACCTCAGCGGGATGATCGTCGGGCTGACGCTGGCCACCCGGCCGCCGGACGTCTACCGCGCGCTGCTGGAGGCGACCGCGTACGGCACCCGGATGATCGTCGAGGCGTTCGGGCAGGCCGGGGTGCCGGTCGACGACCTGGTGGTGGCCGGTGGTCTCACCTCCAACCGGCTGCTCATGCAGATCTACGCCGACGTCACGAACCGGCCGCTGAGCATCATCGGCTCCGCCCAGGGCCCGGCGCTCGGCTCGGCCATCCACGCGGCTGTCGCCGCTGGGGCGTACCCGACGATCCACGAGGCGTCCGCCGCGATGGGGCGCATCGACGAGGCCGTCTACCGGCCCGTACCGGAGAACGTGCGGGCCTACGACGCCCTGTACGCCGAGTACCGCGCGTTGCACGACCACTTCGGCCGCGGCGCGAACGACGTCATGCTCCGCCTGCGGGCGATCCGCAACGCGGCGGTCGACGCCGCCGCGGACCGTACCGCCGCGACCCTGGAGGTGGTCGGATGAACAGCCAGGTCAACGCGCTACGCGAGACGGTGGCCCGTCTGCACCGCGAACTGACCCGCTACGACCTGGTGGCCTGGACCGCCGGCAACGTGTCGGCCCGCGTACCCGGTCAGGACCTGATGGTCATCAAGCCCAGCGGCGTCGACTACGACGACCTGACCGCCGGGGCCATGGTGGTCTGCGACCTCAACGGCACGGTCGTCGACGGCGACGGCGCCCCGTCCAGCGACACCGCCGCGCACGCCTACGTCTACCGCGCGATGCCCGAGGTCGGCGGCGTCGTGCACACGCACAGCGGGTACGCCACCGCCTGGGCGGCCCGCGGCGAGGCGATCCCGTGCTGGCTGACCGCGCAGGCCGACGAGTTCGGCGGGGAGATCCCGATCGGGCCGTTCGCGCTGATCGGCGGCGACGACATCGGCAAGGGCATCGTCAGCACGCTGTCCGGGCACCGCTCACCGGCGGTGCTCATGCGCAACCACGGCGTCTTCACCATCGGCCGCGACGCCCGGGCGGCGGTCAAGGCCGCGGTGATGTGCGAGGACGTGGCCCGCACCGCACACCTGGCCCGCGCGCTCGGCCGGCCGGTGCCGATCGCGCCGGCCGACATCGACTCGCTCTACGACCGCTACCAGAACGTGTACGGCCAACGCCCGTCGGCGCACTGACCCCGGACCGCGCCGCGCACCCCCCACCACCACATCCGGGCCGCTCCGGTTTCCGCCGGTCGCGCGCCCGGAACATCCAACCCCCGGAGGAGAATCGATGAGAAGCAGGAGCACGGCACGCACTGTCATCGCGGCGTTCGCCGGCGTGCTGCTCGCCGCCAGCATGGCCGCGTGCGGCAACAGCGACACCGGCGGCGGTTCCGGCGACGGCAACGACAAGATCGTCCTGGGCTTCTCCCAGGTGGGCGCCGAGAGTGGCTGGCGCACCGCCAACACCACCTCGATCAAGGAGGCGGCGGCCGAGGCGGGCATCGAGCTGAAGTTCGACGACGCCCAGCAGAAGCAGGAGAACCAGATCAAGGCGATCCGCAACTTCATCCAGCAGAAGGTCGACGTGATCGCCTTCTCGCCGGTGGTGGAGTCCGGCTGGGACACCGTGCTCAAGGAGGCCAAGGACGCCAAGATCCCGGTGATCCTGACCGACCGCGCCGTCGACTCGGCCGACAAGTCGCTCTACAAGACGTTCCTCGGCTCGGACTTCGTCAAGGAGGGCCGCCTCGCCGGCGAGTGGCTGGTGGAGCAGAAGAAGGCGGCGTCCGGCCCGGTCAACATCGTGGAGCTTCAGGGCACGACCGGCTCGGCGCCGGCCAACGACCGGAAGAAGGGCTTCGCCGAGGCCATCGCCGCCAACCCGAACCTGAAGATCGTCGCCTCGCAGACCGGTGACTTCACCCGCGCCGGCGGCAAGCAGGTGATGGAGCAGTTCCTCAAGGCCAACCCGAAGATCGACGTGCTCTTCGCGCACAACGACGACATGGGCCTGGGGGCGCTCGAGGCGATCACCGCGGCGGGCAAGGAGCCCGGCAAGGACATCACCATCATCACCGTCGACGCGGTGAAGGACGGCATGCAGGCCCTCGCGGACGGCAAGTTCAACTTCATCGCCGAGTGCAGCCCGCTGCTCGGCCCGCAGCTGATGGACCTGGTCAAGAAGGTCAAGGCCGGCGAGGAGGGGCCCGCCCGGATCGAGACCGAGGAGACCACGTTCACCCAGGAGCAGGCCAAGGAGGCACTGCCCAACCGCAAGTACTGAGTCACCCGGGGGTCGCCGTCGCAACCGACGGCGGCCCCCGTACCACCACCGTCGAAGAAGAGGTCCGATGGGATGACGGGTAACCGTCCGGTCCTGACCATGACCGGCATCAGCAAGACCTTCCCCGGGGTCCGCGCACTGCGCGACGTCGACTTCCGGCTGTTCCCGGGCGAGGTCCACGCCCTGATGGGCGAGAACGGCGCCGGCAAGTCCACCCTGATCAAGGTGTTGACCGGCGTCTACGGGACCGACGCGGGCGTCGTCACGCTCGACGGCGAGCAGGTCTCGTTCACCGGTCCGATGCAGGCCGCAGCGGCCGGTGTCAGCACCGTCTACCAGGAGGTCAACCTCTGCACCAACCTGTCGGTGGCGGAGAACGTCTTCATCGGCCGGGAGCCCCGCCGGCTCGGCGCGGTGCGCTGGGGCGAGATGCGCCGCCGGGCCCGCGACCTGCTGGCCCGGCTCGATCTCGACCTCGACGTCTCCGCGCCGCTCGGCTCGTACTCGCTCGCGGTGCAGCAGATGGTCGCCATCGCCCGCGCGATCGACGTGCAGGCCCGGGTGCTGATCCTGGACGAGCCGACCTCCAGTCTGGACGCCGGCGAGGTGGCGCAGCTGTTCCGGATCATGCGGCAGCTGCGTGACGAGGGGATCGCGATCCTGTTCGTCACCCACTTCCTCGACCAGGTCTACGGCATCGCCGACCGGATCACGGTGCTGCGCAACGGCACGCTCGTGGGGGAGTACCGCACCGAGGAGCTGCCGCAGTTCAGCCTGGTCGAGAAGATGATCGGCCAGGAGCTGGACGTGCTGGAGCGGCTCGACGAGCAGCAGAAGCGCGCCACAGTCGACGCCGGTGGCGAGGCCCCGCTCGTGGACGCCGCCGAACTGGGCCGGCGTGGCGCTGTCGCCCCGTTCAGCCTCCGCATCCACGCCGGTGAGGTGGTCGGCCTGGCCGGCCTGCTCGGCTCCGGCCGGACCGAGGTGGCGCGGCTGATCTTCGGCGCCGACCGGGCCGACCACGGCCAGGTACGGCTCGACGGCGGCCGGGCGCCCGTGCGCAACCCGATGCAGGCCATCGGCCAGGGCGTCGGGTTCTGCTCGGAGAACCGCCGGGCCGAGGGCATCGTTCCGGAGCTGACGGTACGGGAGAACATGATCCTGGCGATGCAGGCCGCGCGCGGCTGGCTGCGTCCGATCCCGCGCCGCCGCCAGGACGAACTGGTCCGCAGGTACGTGGAGGCGCTGAGCATCCGCCCGGCCAACCCGGAACTGCCGGTTCGCAACCTGTCCGGCGGCAACCAGCAGAAGGTGCTGCTGGCCCGCTGGCTGATCACCGAGCCGCGCCTGCTGATCCTGGACGAGCCGACCCGCGGCATCGACGTCGGTGCCAAGGCCGAGATCCAGAAGCTGGTGGTGCAGCTCTCCGACGGCGGGATGGCGGTGCTGTTCATCTCCGCCGAGCTGGAGGAGGTGCTGCGCCTGAGCCACCGGGTCGCGGTCATGCGCGACCGGGAGATGGTCGCCCAGCTCGACAACGACGACACGCTCGACGCCGACCGCGTCATGCGCACCATCGCCAGTGGAACGCCCCGGGAGGAGGTGACCCCATGACCGCCGTCGCCGACCGCCTCCGCCCGCTGACCGGCCACCGCCTGTTCTGGCCGGCGCTCGTGCTCGTGGTCATGATCGCCGCGAACACCGTCTACCGTCCCGGCTTCCTCGCCGTCGAGGTCAAGAACGGCCACCTGTACGGCACGCCGATCGACATCCTCCGGCTGAGCGCGCCGCTGATCCTGGTCGCGCTCGGGATGACGCTCGTCATCGCCACCGGCGGCATCGACCTGTCGGTCGGTTCGCTCTGCGCGATCAGCGGCGCGATCGCCTGCCTGCACATCAGCGGGGCGGCCGATCAGAACAGCCCGGCCACGGTGGCCACCGCGCTGGCCCTGGCCTTCGGCGCCGCGCTCGTGCTCGGCGCCTGGAACGGGATACTCGTGGCGGTCATCGGCATCCAGCCGATCATCGCCACGCTGATCCTCATGGTGGCCGGGCGGGGCATCGCCCAGCTGGTCACCGAGGGCCAGATCATCACGATCAACTCCGGTCCGTACCGGGCGATCGGGCTCGGGCACTTCCTGACGCTGCCGCTGGCCGTCCTGATCGCGCTCGCCGCCGCGCTGCTCGTGGCCGCGTTCACCCGCCGCACGGCGCTCGGGCTGATCGTCGAGTCGGTCGGCGGCAACGCCGAGGCCAGCCGGCTCGCCGGCATCCGGTCGCGGCGCATCGTCTTCCTCGTCTACGTGATCAGCGCCGTCTGCGCCGCGCTCGCCGGTTTCATGGTCACCGCGAACGTCTCCAGCGCCGACGGCAACGCCGCCGGCCTGTGGATCGAACTCGACGCGATCCTGGCGGTCGTCATCGGCGGCACCTCACTGGCCGGCGGCCGGTTCTCCCTCGGCGGCACCGTCCTCGGCGCGCTGATCATCCAGACCCTGACCACCACCGTGTACGCCATGAACATCTCGCCGCAGACGTCGCTGCTGTTCAAGGCGGTCGTCGTCATCGCCGTCTGCCTCGTCCAGGCCCCGGCGTTCCGGGCCCGGCTGCGCCGGCGACGGCGCGGGACCGAACCCGGCCCGGCGGCACCGCAGCGGGAGAAGGAGCAGGTGCCGGCATGAGCAGCACGTCGTTGACCACCGGCCGGTCCTGGCGGCCCAGCCTGCCCCGCCGGCACGTCCCGGTGCTGGCCACGCTCGCCCTGCTGCTGGTCATGTACGGCATCGGCGTGTCCCAGTACCGCGCCTTCTCCAACGTCCAGGTCGTCTTCAACGTCTTCATCGACAACGGCTTCCTGCTCGTCGTCGCGGTCGGCATGACGTTCGTGATCCTCACCGGCGGCATCGACCTGTCCGTCGGCTCGGTGGTGGCGATGACCGCGATGGTGTCGGCCGCGCTGCTGCGCGACGGCCTGCCCGCGGCCCTGGTGCTGGTGATCGCGCTGCTGATCGGCCCGACGCTCGGGTTTCTGATGGGCTGCGCGATCCACTTCTTCGAGATCCAGCCGTTCATCGTGACACTCGCCGGGATGTTCTTCGCCCGGGGCATGTGCACGTTCATCAGCGACGCCTCCATCTCCATCACCGACGGTTTCTGGACCTCGATGTCGCAGCAGCGCATCGGCGACCCGGCCGGCAACTTCGTGTCGATCAGCGTACTGATCGCGTTCGCGGTGGTGCTGATCGCGGCGTACGTGCTGGCGTACACCCGGTTCGGCCGCAACGTGTACGCGGTCGGCGGCAACGCGCAGTCGGCGCTGCTGATGGGCCTGCCGGTGGCGCGGACCCGGATCGCCGTCTACACGATCAGCGGGCTCTGCTCGGCGATCGGCGGCATCCTGCTGTCGTTCTACACGCTCTCCGGCGCGCCGCTGATCGCCGTCGGGATGGAGCTGGACGTGATCGCCGCCGTGGTGATCGGCGGCACCGTGCTCACCGGCGGTTCCGGGTACGTCTTCGGCACCGTGCTCGGCGTGCTGGTGCTGGGCGTGATCCAGACGCTGATCACGTTCGACGGCAGCCTCAACTCCTGGTGGACCAAGATCGTGATCGGTGGCCTGCTGTTCGCGTTCATCCTCCTCCAGCGCCTCATCGGCATCCGGTTCAAGTGACGGTTCCTAGCGCGGAAGGCAACAACATGGCAACTCACCCCCAGCCCGAGGTCTGGTTCCTCACCGGCAGCCAGGGCCTCTACGGCGAGGACACCCTGCGGCAGGTCGCCGAGCAGTCCCGGCAGATCGCCGCGCGCCTGGACGAGTCGCCGGACATCCCCGTACGCGTGGTCTGGAA
Source organism: Micromonospora sp. RV43 (assembly GCF_001029515.1). Taxonomy (NCBI): domain Bacteria; kingdom Bacillati; phylum Actinomycetota; class Actinomycetes; order Micromonosporales; family Micromonosporaceae; genus Micromonospora; species Micromonospora sp. RV43. The sequence continues at coordinate 33,034 of NZ_LEKG01000001.1, forward strand.
GCCGGTCCTCACCTCCAGCGCGGACATCCTCGCCGCCTGCCGGGACGCGGCCGCGCAGGGCGCGGTCGGGGTGATCGCCTGGATGCACACGTTCTCCCCGGCCAAGATGTGGATCTCCGGGCTGGACGCGCTGCGCACGCCGCTGCTGCACCTGCACACGCAGGCCAACGTGGCGCTGCCGTGGGACGACATCGACATGGACTTCATGAACCTCAACCAGGCCGCGCACGGCGACCGGGAGTTCGGGTTCATCCAGACCCGGCTCGGGGTGGCGCGCAAGACCGTCGCCGGGCACGTCACCGACCCCCGGGTCGTCGGGCGGGTCGCGGCCTGGGCCCGCGCCGCGATCGGCTGGTCGGCGGTGCGGACGCTGCGGCTGGCCCGCTTCGGCGACAACATGCGCGACGTCGCGGTCACCGAGGGGGACAAGGTCGAGGCGGAGCTGCGCTTCGGCGTCTCGGTCAACACCTACGGCGTCAACGACCTGGTCGCCGCCGTCGACCAGGTGCCCGACGCGCAGGTCGACGACCTGGTCAAGGAGTACGACGACACCTTCCGCGTCGCGTCCGAGCTGCGGCCCGGCGGGGACCGGCACGACTCGCTGCGGTACGCGGCGCGCCAGGAGCTGGGCCTGCGTGCCTTCCTCGACGCCGGCGGTTTCCGGGCGTTCACCACGAACTTCGAGGACCTCGGCGGACTGCGCCAGCTCCCCGGGATCGCGGTGCAGCGCCTGATGGCCGACGGCTACGGCTTCGGCGGCGAGGGGGACTGGAAGACCTCGGTGCTGGTGCACACGCTCAAGGCGATGGCCGTCGGCGTGCCGGGCGGCACCTCGTTCATGGAGGACTACACCTACGACCTGACGTTCGGTCAGGAGCTGATCCTCGGCGCGCACATGCTGGAGGTGTGCCCGAGCATCGCCGCCGACGTACCCAGCGCGGAGGTGCACCCGCTGAGCATCGGCGGGCGGGAGGACCCGGTACGCCTGGTCTTCGACGCCGCGCCCGGCCCGGCGGTCGTGCTGGGCATGGTGGACATGGGGGAGCGGTTCCGGCTGGTCGCCAACGCGGTGGACGTGGTGCCGCCGCCGCACCCGCTGCGCCGGCTGCCGGTGGCGCGCGCGGTGTGGCGTCCGCAGCCCGACCTGGCCGGCTCGGCGGAGGCGTGGATCACCGCGGGCGGGCCGCACCACACCGTCCTCTCCCAGGCCGTCGGCATGGAGGAGCTGCGCGACCTGGCCGCGATGGCCCGGACCGAGCTGGTGGTCATCGACGCCGAGACGCGCCCCCACCGCTTCGCGGACGAGCTGCGCTGGAACCAGGCGTACTACCGGCTCGCCCGGGGTTTCTGAGCCGCCACGGGCCGCCTCGGGCCGCCCGTGCGGCGGGGTCCGTGTTACGCCTTGACGAACGGCATGTTATCGCTCACAGTCGATGGATAGGGTCACCGGCACCGCTCGCGGGCCGTTCCGGGCGCGATCTGCGCCGCAGTTGCCAGGGATCCGACTCCCGCCTGGGTGGGCATCGCTGTTAGCGATAACGCTGCCGTCGTCGGAGCGTACTGCCGTGCCCGGGCTCCGGTCGACGAAGGAGGATCGTGGTGACGGCTCGACTGTCCCGTGGACGTGGACGCCTGTCCCGGTTGCTGGCCGGGGTGGTGGCACTGCTTGTCGGCGGCGTGGTGGTGGGCGCCGTGCCCGCGCCGGTATCGGCTGCCACAGTGGACACCAGCGCCTACTACGTGCTGGTGAACCGCAACAGCGGCAAGGCGCTGGACCTGTACAACCAGGCGACGAACGACGGGGCGCGGATCACCCAGTGGACGCGCAACGACGGCGCCTGGCAGCAGTGGCAGTTCGTGGACTCCAGCGGTGGCTACTACCGGCTGCGGTCCCGGCACTCCGGCAAGGTGCTGGACGTGACCGGCGCGTCCACAGCCAACGGCGTGGCGGTGGTGCAGTGGACGGACCACGGCGGCACCAACCAGCAGTTCCGGCTGGCCGACTCCGACAGCGGGTACGTCCGGCTGATCAACCGGAACTCGAACAAGGTGATGGAGGTGCAGAACGCCTCCACCGCCGACGGCGGTAACATCGTCCAGTACGACGACTGGAACGGCGCGAACCAGCAGTGGCAGCTCGTCCGCGTCGGCGACAACCCCGGCAACCCGGGCAACCCGGGCGGCAGCTTCACCAACCCGGCCGTCTGGCAGGACTTCGCCGACGTCGACATCATCCGGGTGGGCGACGTCTACTACATGTCCGCCTCCACCATGCACTACTCGCCCGGCGCGCCGGTGCTGCGTTCCTGGGACCTGGTGAACTGGGAGTTCGCCGGGCACTCGGTGCCACGGCTGGAGTTCGGCACCAAGTACGACCTGAGCGCCAGCGAGCAGGCGTACGTGGACGGCATCTGGGCGTCGACGCTGAACTACCGGCCGAGCAACCGCACGTTCTACTGGGCCGGGTGCATCGACTTCGCGCAGACCCACATCTACACCGCCACCGCCGTGGACGGCGCGTGGAACCGCCTGACCACCATCCCCAACTGCTACTACGACGCCGGCATGCTGATCGACGACAACGACACCATGTACGTCGCGTACGGCAACGGCACGATCAGCGTGGCCCAGCTCTCCGCCGACGGGCGCAGCCAGGTCCGGGCCCAGCAGGTCTACCAGACGCCGTCGAGCATCGGCACGCTGGAGGGCGCGCGCTTCTACAAGCGCAACGGCGCGTACTACATCTGGCTGACCCGGCCGGCCAACGGCCAGTACGTGTTGAAGTCCACGAACGGCCCGTTCGGCCCGTACGAGCAGCGGCAGGTGCTGCTCAACCTGCCCGGCCCGATCTCCGGTGGCGGCGTGCCGCACCAGGGCGGGCTGGTGCAGACGCAGACGGGCGCCTGGTACTACATGGCGTTCACCGACGCGTACCCGGGCGGCCGGATGCCGACGCTGGCGCCGATCACCTGGACCTCCGACGGCTGGCCGCAGGTGCAGACCGTCAACGGCGCCTGGGGCGCGAGCTACCCCAACCCGCTGCCGACCCGCCCGGTCAAGCCGCTCACCGGCACCGACACGTTCTCCGGCACCACGCTCGGCGTGCAGTACGAGTGGAACCACAACCCGGACAACAGCAGATGGTCGGTGAACAACGGCCTGCGGTTGCAGACCGCCACCGTCACGAACGACCTGTACCGGGCCCGCAACACGCTCACCCACCGCATCCAGGGTCCGACCTCGACCGGCACGATCGAGCTGGACTACTCGACCATGCGCGACGGTGACCGGGCCGGCCTGGCGATGCTGCGGGACAGCTCGGCCTGGATCGGCGTACGGCGGGACAACGGCGCCACCCGCGTGGTGATGACGAACGGCCTGACCACGGGCTCGAACTGGAACACCACGAGCACCGGGACGGAGATCGCCAGTGCGGCGGTGTCCGGCGGGCGGATCTGGCTGCGGGTGAACGCCGACATCCGGCCCGGCTCGGGCCGGCAGGCGCGGTTCTCCTACAGCACCGACGGGGTGAACTTCGTGTCGCTCGGTAACGCGCTGACGCTCAACAACGCATGGCAGTTCTTCATGGGCTACCGGTTCGGCTTCTTCAACTACGCCACCCAATCCCTCGGCGGCGCGGTGACGGTGCGGCAGTTCTCCCTGACGACACCGTGACAACGGTCACCATTCGCGGCCGTTGACACATCTTCGACAACCCGGGGTGCGGCTCCGGCAATCGCCGGAAATGCCGCACCCCGGGCGCAATTCCACCCGCTCCGAGCTGCCTGTTCGTGCCACTGCGTAACGGAAGGGAATGAGCCGCCTGTCGATTCCCCGATATCGCCCCGCCACGGCGGGAACGGGCGATCAACGGTGCCGATACCGATGGGACCGCTGGCGTAGACTGTCGCCACCCGGGACGGTCCGGTCGAGATCGACCGGGTGTGGCCGCGGGCAGTGGCGAAAGTGAGGTGGCCGTGCGCGGTCCTGCGATGACGGACGTGGCCCGCCTCGCCGGGGTGTCGCACCAGACGGTCTCCCGGGTTCTCAACGGGCATCCCAACGTGCGTGAGCAGACCCGGTTACGGGTGCAGGCCGCCATCACCGAACTCGGCTACCGGCCCAACCGCGCGGCCCGCGCGCTGGTGACCGGCCGGTCCCAGGTGATCGGCGTGGTCGCGCAGAACACCACGCTCTACGGCCCGGCGTCGCTGCTCGCGGCGCTGGAGCAGACCGCCGCCGAGGCCGGCTTCGCGGTGAGCGTCGGCAGCGTCCGCGACCTCGACCACCGCTCCATCTCGGCCGCCGTGGAACGGCACCTGGCACACCGGGTCGCCGGCATCGTGGTGATCGCCCCGGTCGAGTCCGCCGGGGAGGCGCTGGAACGGCTGCCCCAGGACGTACCGCTGGTGACTGTCGACGGCGACCCGCGGCGACCGATCCCGCTGGTCACAGTCGACCAGGTCGCCGGCGCCCGGGCCGCCACCGAGCACCTCCTCGCCGCCGGGCATCGCACGGTGTGGCACGTGTCCGGCCCGTCGGACTGGTTCGACAGCGCCGGCCGCATCGAGGGGTGGCGCGAGGCGCTGCGGCAGGCGGGAGCCGAGATCCCGCCGCTGGTCCCGGCCGACTGGTCGGCGGCGGCGGGCTACCGGTGTGGGCAGATGCTGGCCCGGATGCCGGAGGTCACCGCCGTCTTCACCGCCAACGACCACCTGGCGCTGGGCGTGCTGCGGGCGCTGCACGAGCACGGCCGCCGGGTTCCCGACGACATCAGCGTGGTCGGGTTCGACGACGTGCCCGAGGCGGCGTACTTCATCCCGCCGCTGACCACCGTCCGGCCGGACTTCGGCGCTGTCGCCGCGGCGAGCCTGGACCTGCTCCTGGCCCAGATCGAGTCGCAGACCGTCGGGCCGCTGCGGCAGACGATCGCGCCGACGCTGGTGCCGCGCCGCAGCGTCGGCCCGCCGCCCGCCCGCTGAGGCGGTAGCGGCCCCTCACCCGTGGCCCGGCCCCGCCGTGCGAGGTCCGGTCGTCAGTGGTCCGTTCGGCGAGCGCGCGCCCGGCGTGCGACCAGCAGCACGATTCCGGTGATCACGAGCAGCCCGGCGACCGCCCCACCCGCCAGCAGCGCGACCGGCGGGCCGTCGTCGCCGGACCGCGCGCCCGAGGCATCCGGCTCGTCCGCGCCGTCCACGCCGGCCGACGCGGCAACCGCCGTCGGCGTGGGAGCCGCCGACGCGGGAGCCGACGGTGCGGGCGCCGCCGGGTCGGCCACTGTGAAGCGGTACGAACCCTGGACCGGGTGGCCGTCGCGGGAGACCACCCGGTACGCGACGGTGTAGGTGCCGTTGCCCAGCGGCTCGTCGATCGTCACCGTGCCGGTGGCGCCGTCCACCGCCGGTGCGGAGGTGGGCACCGTGCGCTGGGCCGCGTCGCTGACCGTGATGGTGGTGAAGGAGGGGTTCAGCCCCTGCAGGAACCGCAGCGTGACCTGCGTGGGCGCGGCGGTGAGCCGGGCGTCGCGCGCCGGGGTGGCCTCCTGGAGCGAGTTGTGGGCCGCCGCGGGCGTGGCCGGGACCAGCAGCAGCGCGGTGAGGGCCGCGGCGAGCAGCGCGGTGACGGAACGGGTACGCATGACGCGCCTTCCTGTGGTGGTCAGCCGAGCAGTTGCGAGCCGATCCAGCCGCCCTCGGGGCAGCCGGGCGGTACGGCGAACACGGCGGAGCCGATCGGGGTGGTCCACTCGTTGAGCAGGTCGCGCTCGGCGAGCCGGCGCTGGACGGGCAGGAACTGCCGGGCGATGTCGGCCTGGTACGAGGCGAAGACGAGCCCGCTGTCCGCGGTCCCCTCCGGGGTCGGCACGCCGTCGTAGTTGTACGGCCGGCGCAGGATCTTCTGCCGGTCGTCGGTGACGCGGGCGCGGGTCAGGTGCGAGAAGTCGGGGATCACGGTGAGCCCGTCCGGGCCGAGCGCGGCGAAGTCCGGCTCGTCGTGTTCGGCCCGGCCGGTCAGCGGCGCGCCGGTGTCGATGCGCCGCCCCACGGCGAGTTCCCGGTCGGCGCGGCCCAGCAGGTCCCAGGTCTCCAGGTTCATGCTGATCCGCCGCACCACGAGCGTGGTCGAGTCCCGCAACCAGTCCGGTCCGTCGGTCACCCACACCGCGGTGTCCGCGGGCGTGCCGGGCTTGGGGTTGGCGGTGCCGTCGAGCTGCCCGAACAGGTTGCGCTGGGTACGCCCCGGCTCGGCGCCGGCCGCCCGGCGGAAGCCCTGCTGCACCCAGCGGACGGCGGCGAACGGACGGCTGTCCTTGACCAGGACCCGCTGGGCGTGGGCGACTGTGAGCGGGTCGTCGGCGCAGATCTGGAGCAGCAGGTCCCCGCCGGACCAGCGGGGTTGCAGGCGGTCGATGCCGAACGCGGGTAGCTCGGCCACCGAGGCGGGCCGCCGGTCGTCGAGCCCGGCGGCGGCGTAGAGCCCGGGGCCGAAGCCGAACGTGACGGTCAGCCGGGCCGGCAGGAGGCTCAGTTCCGGCTCGGTGTCGGCCAGCGCGGGGCGGCCCTGGGTGAGCCGGGCCGCGTCGTCGGAGAGCAGCCGCAGCATCCGCCCGAGCGCCGCCCGGTCGGTGCCGGGGCGCAGCGTGAACGCGACGAACGCCGCGTGCGCCTGCGGGTCGGTGGTGACCCCGGACTGCCGGACGCCGTGGAACGGCTCGACCGCGCTGCCGACCTGAGCCACCGGGACGGCGTCGCCGGGGCGTACCCCGGGAGTGCCGGAACGGACGGCGGTGAGGGCGCCGGCGCCGGCCAGCGCGCCCCCGGCGGCCATCGCGCCTCCGGTGAGCAGGCCGCGCCGGCTCACCCGCCTGCCGGTCATGACGCCGGGCTCGGGCCGTGGCCGGGCGCGTAGCTCTCCTGGGCGCCGGTGAACGGCTTCGCCACGGCGGTGAACGTCTGGGTACGGCCGTCGGCGAAGGTGAGCGTGATGTCGAGCTGGTCGCCGGGGCGCACCGGGCGGGTCAGGTCCATCAGCATCAGGTGGTCGCCGCCGGGTTCCAGGGCGGCCTGGGAGCGGGCGGCGACCACGACGCCGCCCTGCTTCAGCCGCATCGCCATCTTCCCGTCGGTCATGGCCATCTCGTGGATCTCGGCCCGGGACACGTCGGTGGTCACGCCGGTGATCGTGACGTCGGTGTCGCCGTCGTTGGCGAGCGTGGCGAACGCGGCGGTCATGCCCTTGTCGGCGGCCTTCACCCACGGGTCGCGGACGGTGAGCACGCCCGCCGCCGCGCTCGCCGCCGCCGACGCCGAGGCGGACGCCGAGGCCGACGCCGACGTGGCGGCGGACGGCGTGCCGGAGGATCCGCAGGCGGTGACCGACGCGGCGAGCACGGCGGCGCCGATCAGGGCCGCCGCGCGCAGGAACCGGCGGCTGGTGGTGCTGGGCATGACGTCGTCCCCTCGAAGATCCGGTGTTCGTACCGTTTGTCGGCGCGGTACGCCGGATAGTTCCGGCCGGGGCGGTCGGGCATGTCACACCCCGGGCGGCGGGCCGTCACGGACCCGGGATCGGCGGTGCGCCCGGAAGGCATAATGGTTCCGGGTGTCACGTGGCGCGCCGGGCGCGGCCGCGGCCGGACGAGGGTGCCGGGCGGGCGCCCGGACGAGGGAGGCGACGGTGACCCAGGCGACGACCGGGGCGACCCGCAACACCCGTCAGCGCGCCGAGGTGCTGGCGCTGCTGCGGGAGTTGGACGGCTTCCACAGCGCGCAGCAGCTGCACCAGATGCTCGTCCAGCGGCAGGCGAAGGTCGGCCTCACCACGGTGTACCGGACGCTCCAGATGCTCGTCGACAACGGCGAGATCGACTCGGCGCGGCTGCCCGGCGGCGAGCACCTCTACCGGCGGTGCAGCCAGAGCCGCCATCACCACCACCTGGTCTGCCGCCGCTGCGGCCGGGCCGTGGAGGTGGCCGGCCCGGCCGTGGAGCGGTGGGCCGACCAGGTCGCCGCGCAGCACGGCTTCACCGACGTCGGGCACACCCTGGAGATCTTCGGCACCTGCGACCGCTGCGCCGCCTGAGCCGCCGCGGGCGGTGACCCGCCCGCGGCGCGTCGCCGTCAGCAGTTGCGCAGTGCCGGTGACTGGTTCAGCAACTGGCCGCGGCTGGAGGTGAACCGGCGGTACGCCTCGGAGCCGGCCGCGCCGGGGCGGAACGCCGCCACCCGGTGGCAGTTCTGGAACGCCAACGTCACCCCGAAGTGCCGTTCCAGGCCGGCGCGGATCGCGTCGCTGGCCATCGCGCGCAGCAGTTGCCCGCGCTCGGCGTCGCCCGGCGGCGGCACCACGTTGTCGGCGAACTCGGCGTCGGACGCGGCCAGGTCGGCGGCCACCCGGCTGACCGTCTCCCAGGCGTACGGCAGGGAGTCGCGGACGCAGGCGACGAACGCCTCCTCGTCCACGGGACCGGTCTCGGCGGCGTGCAGCAGGGCGGGCGGAACGGTGAGCGACATGGGTCCTCCGTCATCGCTAACGAACACGGTTTCCATTACCGATTGAGCACACCATGCGGCGGCAGGCCCGTCAAGGACCGGCGCACGCGAAACGGCGGGCGGACCCGAAGGCCCGCCCGCCGCCCGGCGGTGCAACGTGTCAGCGCAGGCGCGCCTCGATCGCCTCGATGACGCGGGGACGCAGCTCGGCGGCGCGGATCACCGCGTCGACCGAACCGACCTCGACCGCCCGCTGGATGCTGTGCACCCGGTCGAACTCGGCGGCCACCTCGCCCAGCTTCTCCGCCCGCACCGACGAGCGCAGCTCGTCCAGCTCGGCGGTGAGCGCCGCCCGCTCGGTGCCGGCCGCGGCGGTGACCTTCGCCTCCAGGTCGCGTACCCGGGGATCGGCGGCCGTACGGGCGGCGACCTCGCCGGCGAACACCACGGCGGCGGCGGGCGCGCCACCGAGCACCGAGGCGAACGACCCCTCGATCGCCAGCACCGTCATGTCCGGGTTGAGTGCCTTGGAGAACACCACGAACGCGCCGCCGTGGTAGCGCGAGATCACGCAGAACACGATCGGGCCGCGGAAGTTGACGATCGCCCGGCCGATCTCCGCGCCGTACTCCAGTTGCAGCTTGCGCATCGACTCGGGCGAACCGTCGAAGCCGGAGAGGTTGGCGAGCACGACCAGCGGCCGGTTGCCGCTGGCCGCGTTGATCGCCCGCGCGGCCTTCTTCGACGAGCGCGGGAACAGCGTGCCCGCGGTGTACGTGTCCGGGCCGTCGGTGGGCGGGAAGCCGTGCCGGGGCACCGAGCGGGACTCGATGCCGAGCAGGCACACCGGGATGCCGCCGAGGTGCACGTCCTGCACCACAGCCGTCTCCGCGTCGGCCATGCCGGCCCACCGCTCCAGCACCGGGTGGTCCTGGTCGGCGAGCGCCCGCATCACGGTACGGATGTCGAACGGCTTCTTCCGGTCCGGGTTCGCGGTGGCGGAGAAGATCTCGCCCACCGTGGCGAAGTCGCTGCCGGCCACCGCGTGCGGGTAGCCGCAGATGTCCCGGTCCACCGGGTCCATCGTGACGGCCCGGCGCGGCGCGTCCTCGCCCGGCGCGACGTACGTGTGGTCGTAGTGCGCCATCAGCACGTCCCGCGCGGCCGGCAGGCTCGGCGCCCAGTACTGCGCCTGCCCGTTCGGGCCCATCACCCGGTCGTAGCCGCCGATGCCGAAGTTGTCCTCGGCCGAGACACCGCCGGAGAAGTCGAGCGACTGCTTGCCGGTGAGCACCATCGCCGAGTCCGGCGTCATGACCAGCACGCCCTTGGTGTGCATGAGCATCGTCGCCTCGGCGTTCCAGTACGGCTGGGCGCCGACGTTGATGCCCGCCACCACGATGTTGATCTCACCGCCGTCCTGGGTGAACTCGACGATGCGCTTGAGCGCCGCGGCCACCCAGTCCATGTTCTCGGTGCCGGAGGTCATCGAGATGCGGGCGCCGGCGCTCAACGCGTACCACTCCAGCGGCACGCCCATCCGCTGCGCGAGGTCCAGCGCGGCGATCACCCGCCGGCACTCCGGCTCGGACAGCGCGCCGAGGGACTTGGTCGGGTCGCCGAGCAGCACCACCCGGGTCACGCCCTGCGGATGCCGCGGTGTCGGCGTGGTCACCACACCGGCCACGATCGCCGCGGTGTTGCGGCCCTTCGGCCGGTCCACCGGCACCAGCGCGTGACCGGCGTCCAGGTCGTGCTCGACGAAGTCGCCCAGCAGGCCGGTCAGCTCGTACGGGTACACCGTGTTGCGGCCGGCCGCCCGCAGCACCTTCAACCGGTAGTCGTCAAGCGGCTCGACCGGCTCGGACGGCGGCTCGCCCACTGTCAGCTGCGCGTGCCCTGTGGCGTCGAACGTGATCCGCACGCCGACCTTCGTCAGCTCGCCGGTACGCCGGTCGCGCTGCCGGGCGATGAACAGGATCTCCTCCAGCTCGGCGCCCACGGTGGTCGGGCGTACCCGGCCGGCGATCAGCTCCATCTCCTCGCGGGTCAGCTCGCTCGGCGGCCACACGTAGACGACGATCCGGTTGGTCGGGAACCGCGACTTCGACGGCCGCCGCGACTGCGCCCGGCGGATCGAGTCGATGCAGGCCGTCACCGTGTCCTCGGTGGTCGGCAGCGCCACCAGGCGGCCGTCCTGCTCCCGCAGCTCGGTCAGGTCACGTACCTGCGCGAACGCGACCAGCCGCTGGTCGGACGGGTTCTGCCGGGCGACCGCCTGGAACAGGTAGACCTCCTCGTCCAGCGAGGGCAGCCGGGTCAGGTCGAACTCGCGCAGCCGTTCCAGTTGCATCCGCTGCGCGATGTACGGGTGCAGGCCGCGGATCAGCCGCTCCTCGGCCATCCCGCCGCCCTCGGCCGGACGGAACGTGACGTGGTGGTGCATCACCGCGCCGCCGCGCCCGGCGACGGTGGTGGTGAGGCGGCGTACCTGCTGCGGCAGCGGGTGTGCGTTCACCACGTCCAGCAGCGCGGCGGCGGCGGCGTCCAGGTCCTCGGGCTGGTTCTCCCAGGCCAGGTAGACGTCCGCGTCGACGGCCTCGCAGTCCCGGGCCACCTCGGCCAGGCCGCGCAGCGCGTCGCCGAGCGCGTCGAAGCGGACGGCGGCCGAGACGACACTCGACCCGTCCCGCCCGGCCACCACGAACGTGCAGCCACCGGCGGTGCGGGTGCGGACCTCGGTGAGCGCCTTGTTGCCGTAGTACCGGCGGGTCAGCACCTCCAGCATGGCCGCGTTGTCCAGGTCGTTGCGGACCAGGCGCTGACCGAGCAGCCGGACCAGCGGCTCGGTGCTGCGCACCATCTCGGCGATCCGCCCGGCGCGGTCCGGCGCGTCCGGCTGCGCGTCGAGGTGCCGCAGGTGGGTGCGGACCTGGGCGTAGACGCGGGCCCGGTTGCGGCGCAGCAGCGGCTGGGCGAACCAGGCGAACACCACGCCCCGGGCCAGGTCGGCGACCACCGGGAAGCGGACCTGGGTGGCCGCGACGAGGCGTTCCAGCGTGAGACCGGCCGGCTCGCGCAGCGCCTCGTCCGGCGGCGGCTCGCGCAGCCAGGAGCGCAGCAGCGCGGCGATCACCGCGGCGTCCGCGGCGGCCCGCTGCTGGGCCAGGAAGATCCGGAAGACCGCGGCCTCCAGCTCGGGCGAGCGGTCCAGCTCGGTGACGCCGTAGTGGGCGAGCGCCTTGGCCAGGCGGGCCCGGAACGACTCCGGGGAACCGGCCCGCTCGACGTCGAGGCTCTGCAGGTAGGTGTGGAAGTACTCGCGGGCGCTGTGCACGTGCCCGCCCGGCCCGTCGTCGCCGCCGGGCCGGTTACGGCTCAGCTCGGCCAGGTCGGCGAAGACGTTCACCAGTTCCAGTTCCTCGGCCAGCGGCCGGTGCCCGGCCTCCGTGGCCGCCCGCCGCGCGTCCAGGTAGTCGTCGAGCACCCGGCGCTCGTCGTGCGGGTCCACGTCGTAGCCGAGCAGCAGCGAGCAGAGGTCCTCCTGGCCGCGTTCGGCGCGGGACCGCGCGGGCACGTCGGCGGGCGCGGTGGGCAGGTCCAGCTCGACAGCCGGTCCGGCCGGCCCGGCGGCCGCCTCGGCGTCGTCCTCCGCGACCGGCTCCAGGCGCAGCAGCGGCGCCCCGGCCTCCACCTGGGTGCCCACCGCCACCGACGACTCCTTGAGGCGGGCCCGGAACGGCGCCCGCAGCACCGTCTCCATCTTCATCGCCTCCAGCACCAGCACCGGCGCGCCGGCCTCGACCTCCGCGCCGACCTGAAGCGGCGTGGCGACCACCAGCGCCGGCATGGGGGAGCGCAGCACGCCGCCCTCGTCGCGGCTGACCCGGTGCGTCACGCCGTCCACCTCGACCAGGTGCACCGGGCCGTGGGTGTCGGTGAGCAGGCGGAACCGGGCGCCGTTGACGGCGATCTGACCGGTGTGCCGGTCGAAGCGGTCCAGCTCGACGTCGGCGGTGCGCACGTCGCCACCGGCCTCGACACCGACCCGGAACCGGTGCGCGCCGACCCGGGCCACCCGCATCCGGTAGGTCACGCCGCGCAGCTTCAGGTCCAGCGGCCGGCCGCTGCGGTGCTGCACCTGCGGGCGTCCACCGGCCGCGGTGGACAGCAGCCGCTGCCGTTCGGCGGTCTCGTCCTCCTCGTACGCCTCGATCGCGGCTGCCGCCAGCGCGACGGCGGAGTGCCGGTGCGCGACCAGGCGGCCCTCGCCGCGCACCCGGTCGATCCAGCCGGTGTCCGCGCTGGCGTCGATCACCTCGGGCTGGTCGAGCAGGTCGAGCACGAAGCTCTTGTTCGTCGCGCCGCCGGCGATGACCACAATGGTGTTCGCCATCGCCCGGCGCAGGCGGCCCAGCGCCTCGTCCCGGTCCCGGCCGTACGCGATGATCTTCGCGATCATGGAGTCGAAGTCGGCCGGGATGGTGTCGCCCTCGCTGACCCCGGTGTCGACCCGGATACCCGGCCCGGCGGGCAGGTCGAGCCGGGTGATCCGGCCGGGGGAGGGTGCGAAGTCGCGGTCCGGGTCCTCGGCGTTGAGCCGGGCCTCGATCGCGTGGCCGCGCTCGACCGGCGGCTCGCCGGTGAGCCGGCCGCCGCCGGCCACGTGCAGCTGCGCCTTGACCAGGTCGAACCCGGTGGTGGACTCGGTGATCGGGTGCTCGACCTGCAGGCGCGTGTTGACCTCCAGGAACGCGAACAGCCGGTCGCCCGGGTGGTAGAGGAACTCGACTGTGGCCGCGCCCCGGTAGCCGACGGCGACCGCCAGCCGCTCCGCCGACGCCTTCAGCTCCGCGGTCTGCTCGGGGCTCAGCACCGGCGACGCGGACTCCTCGATCACCTTCTGGTTGCGCCGCTGCACCGAGCAGTCCCGTACGCCGAGCGCCCACGCGGTGCCCTGTCCATCGGCGATCACCTGGACCTCGACGTGCCGGGCGCCGGTGACCAGGCGCTCCAGGAACACCACGCCGCTGCCGAACGCGCGAGCCGCCTCCTGGCTGGTGCGCTCGTAGGCGTCGGCCAGCTCGGCGTCGCTGCGGATCACCCGGATGCCGCGCCCGCCGCCACCGGCGGTCGCCTTGAGCATCAGCGGGTAGCCGATCGAGGCCGCCGCGCGCAGCGCGTCGTCCAGGCTCTCCACCGCGCCGCGGCTCCACGGCGCGACCGGCACGCCGACCTCCTCGGCGATCAGCTTCGCGCCGATCTTGTCGCCGAGCTTGCGCATGGCGTCCGGGCTCGGTCCGACGAACGTCACGCCGATCTTCTCGCACAGTTCGGCGAACGCCGGGTCCTCGGCCACGAAACCCCAGCCCACCCACGCGGCGTCCGCGCCGGTCTCGACCAGCGCGCGCTCCAGGGCCTTGAGGTCGAGGTACGGGCGGGCCGACGCGGGGCCCAGGTCGTAGGCGACGTCCGCCTCGCGGACGAAGGTGGCGGTACGGTCGACGTCGGTGTACAGCGCGACGGTCTCGATCCGGCTGCCGGTCTCCGCGGCCAGTTCCCGGACCGCGTGGATGAGCCGCATCGCGGCCTCACCACGGTTGACGATGGCGACACGGGTGAACACGTGACCGTCCCCTTCGGTTGACCCACGGTGGCGCGCCGGGCGCGGCGATGCCCCCGGCTCGCCTCACCTTTCCGCCTATGCGCGGGCGGCGCCATGTCGTAACGGCCGAAGCCTGAGCGGGGACCGTTGTAGGAACCGAACAAAAGTTTTTAGCCAGCCACTCACTACCTGCCGGTATGCGATACGGCGCCGGACCCGCTCGGGTCCGGCGCCGTATATCGCCTGCGCTGCGTGCTCAGCCCGGGATCTCCCGGGGGTCGCGGCTGCGGGGGTACGTGTTCTTCTCGCCGATCGTGCCGTCCTGCTTCTTGATCACGTGCTCGGCGCCGCGCTCGGCCGCCATCTCCCGGCCGGCCGCCTCGGCCTCCGCCTTGGTGTCGTGGCGGCTGGTCGCGCGCTCGTTGCCCTCCGGGCGGTTCTTCCACTGCCCGTCCTGCTGGTAGGTGTCGATGTCGCCCTTCGCCATGCCGTCAGCTCCCTCGTTCGCGTGTCCGATGACAAATGTCTGCCCATGCGAGGGGAGTGCTAATCCTGGCGGCGCGATCGGACGGTCCGGGCCGGGCGGGGGAGGTGGCCCCAACCCGGGCCGGACCGGTGGGTCACGCGGCGGCGTGCAGGCCCTGCCAGGCGCCGTAGCCGCCGAGCAGGTCGGACACGTCGGCGTGACCGGCGTTGCGCAGCAGGCTGGCGGCCACCGAGGAGCGGTAGCCGCCGGCGCAGTGCACGACGACGGGGCGGTCGGTGGGCACCTCGCCGAGGCGGTGGGTCAGCTCGGCCAGCGGGATGTGCCGGGAGCCGTCCACCGCGCCCTGCTCCCGCTCGCCGGCGTTGCGGACGTCCAGCACCACCGGCGCGTCCGGACCGTCGAGGGCCGCGCGCAGCTCGGTGGCGGTGACCCGGCTGGCCCGGGTCATCTCGGCGACCATCTCCAGGAAGGCGCCCTCGGGTTCGCGCAGGTAGCCGATCACCCGGTCGAAGCCGATCCGGGCGAGGCGGACGACGATCTCCTCCTCCCGGTCCTGCGGGGCCACCACGAGCACCGGCCGGTCGGGCGCCACGACACTGCCGGCGGTCTCGGCGAACCGGCCGTCGGCCGGGACGTTGAGCGCGCCGCGCAGGTGCCCGGTCGCGTACTCCTGCGGGTCGCGGGCGTCGACCACGACGGCGCCGTCGGCCCGGGCGGCCAGGAACTCGGCCGGGGTGAGTGGGCGGGCCGGCCGGGCGTGGTCGAACAGCTCACGCGCCTTGCGGTTGAGCACCGCGTCGAAGGCGAAGTAACCCGGCGCGGCCGGCTGCCCGCCGGTGACCAGGGCGAGGAAGCGCTCCTCGCTCATCGGCGCGCAGGCGTAGTTGGTGCGGCGCTGCTCGCCGATGGTGGACTGCCGCTCGGTGGACAGGTTCTTGCCGCAGGCCGAGCCGGCGCCGTGGGCGGGGAAGACGCGCACCTCGTCGGGCAGGCCCATCAGCTTGTGCTGCACGCTGTCGTAGAGCATGCGGCCGAGTTCCTCGGCGGTCACGCCGAACGAGGCGAGCAGGTCGGGCCGGCCCACGTCGCCGATGAACAGCGCGTCGCCGGTCAGCACGCCGTACGGGACCGGGTCGTCGGCGCGCTCGTAGACCAGGATGCTGATCGACTCGGGCGTGTGGCCCGGGGTCTCCATGATCTCCAGCGTCACGTCGCCGAGGCTGATCCGTTCGCCGTCGGCGAGCTTGCGGCTCGGGTACTCGGTCTCGGCCCGGCTCCCGTAGCCGATCCACGCGCCGGTCGCGGCGGCCACCTCCAGGTGCCCGGCGAGGAAGTCGGCGTGGAAGTGGGTGTTGACGACCCCCTCGATCGTCAGGCCGCGCGCCTTGGCGTCGGTGAGGTACTCGTCGATGTCCCGGCGCGGGTCGACGAGCACGGCCCGGCCGGTGCGGTCGTCGGCGATCAGGTACGAGGCCTGGGACAGGCAGTCGAGGTAGTACTGGGTGAACAACATCGGCCGTGCTCCTTCTCCTGGTGATGGACGGGCGTCTGCTCAGGCCACGTGGCCCGGCCTGCCGCCCTTGGCTCGTACCGCCAGCCCGGCGTTCGTCCACGCCCGCATGCCGCCGGTCAGGTCGTGCACCTCGTGGCCTGCCGCGGCGAGCAGCTTGGCTGCCCGTCGCGACCGCGCGCCGGAGCGGCAGACGGTCACCACGGGCCGGTCCGCCGGCACCTCGGACAGCCGGCCCGCGAGCTGGCCGAGCGGGATGTGCCGGGCGCCGGGGGCGTGTCCGGCCCGCCACTCGGCCGGCTCGCGGACGTCGAGCAGCAGCGCGCCCGCGCCGGACAGCGCCGCCGCCTCCGCCGGGGTGACCCGGGCGACGCGAGGGCCGAGCAGGCGGCGGAGGAAGCCGGTGCGCGGAGCGGCTGCCGTCTCCGGCCGGTCACGGCCGGCTGCCAGCGGTGACCGGGCGGCCCGAGCGCACCCAGGCGGAGGTGCCGCCGGCCACCGACAGGGCGTTGATGCCGGCGCGTTCCAGCAGCTCGGCGCCGACCCGGCTCCGCCCGCCGGCCTCGCAGATCACGTAGACGGGGCCGGTGCGCGGCACCTGCGCCATCTGGGTGGCCAGGTGGCCCAGCGGCACACAACGGGCACCCGGGACGTGTCCGCCGAGGTACTCGGCGGTCTCCCGGACGTCGATGACAGTCGCCCCGTCGGCGTGGGCGGTGGCGAACGTGGTCACGTCGACCTCGTGCATGGGCGTTCTCCTTCCGGATCCATATACCCCCGGGGGTATCTGCTCTCGACGGTAGCGCAGCGTCCGCCCGCCCGCCACCCCCACCCGCTCGTCCGGTGTGCTCGTTTGCCGGAACGGCAAGGTTCCTTGCTGTCCGATCGGCGGCGGCGCACGATGGCGTGACCGGACGGGAGACGGCCGGCGGCGAGGAGGCAGACATGACGGGGCACCACCACGAGCAACCGGCGGCGGACACCGACCCGGCCCGGTTCTGGGACGAGCGGTACGGCCAGCGGGACCGGATCTGGAGCGGCCGGGTGAACCCGGTCCTCGCCGAGGTCGCCGGCGCGCTGCCGCCCGGCACCGTGCTCGACCTGGGCTCCGGTGAGGGCGGCGACGCGGTGTGGCTCGCGTCGAAGGGATGGCGGGTCACCGCCGTGGACATCTCGTCCGTCGCGCTGGACCGCCTCGCGGTGGAGGCCGAGCGGGCCGGGGTGGCGGACCGGATCACCACCGTCCGGCACGACCTGACCCAGGGCTTCCCGCCCGGCCGGTACGCCCTGGTGTCCGCGCAGTTCTTCCAGTCGCCGCTGGTCCTGCCCCGGGAGAAGGTGCTGCCCCCGGCGGCCGAGGCGGTCGCGCCCGGCGGGCGGCTGCTCGTCGTCGAGCACGGCGCGCCGCCGCCCTGGGCCGGGCCCGACACCGGCCACCACCGGTTCGCCAGCCCGGAGGAGATCCTGGCCGCGATGAACCTCGACCCGGACGGCTGGGACACCGAGCGGCTGGGCGCGGCGCGCCGTACCGCCACCGGCCCGGACGGCCGGACCGGCGAGCTGATCGACCACGTGGTGCTGGTGCGGCGCCGCTGACCGCCGGGCCGGTCAGGCCCGCGCGTGCGGCCGGGTCAGCAGCAGCACCAGCAGCCCGGCCGCGCACAGCGCGGTGCTCATTCCGTACGCCCACCGGTAGCCGACCTGCGCGGAGAGCCCGAGCAGCGGCCCGGCGAGCATGGCGCCGATCGGGAACGTGTTGGTGAACAGCGTGGTGGCCCGGCCCGGCTCGCCCGGCAGCAGATCCTGCACGTAGGCGATGCCGACGCCGGACACCGCGGCGATGAACAGCGCGTTCACCGGCTGCGCGAGCAACAGGACCGCCACGCCCGGCGCCGTCGCGGCGGTCGCGTAGTAGGCGACCCCGCAGGCGCCGCCGACCAGGATCAGCGGCCGCAGCCGGACCCGCGCGGTCAGTGCGCCCAGCCCGAGCATCAGCGGGATCTCCAGCGCCGCGCACAGGCCCAGCACCAGCCCGGCGCGGGAGGGGTCGTCGTTCAGTTCGGCGTCGATGAACAGCGGCAGCGCCTGCACGGCGAGCGTCAGCGGGCACTGGAGCAGGACGAACGCGAGCGCCGTCAGCGCCAGCCGCAGCCGGGACGCGCCGGGCGGGGCGGGCACCGCGCCGTCCGGATCGCCGGGGACCGGCCGCGTCGGCAGCGGCAGCTCCTCCAGCCGGAACGCGGCCACCAGCGCGGCCAGCGCGTACATGACGGCGGCCATGCCGTAGACCAGGCGGAAGCCGCCGATGTCGAGCAGCACCGCGGCCAGCGCCGGCCCGGCCACCCAGGCCAGCGAGAACACGGTACGCATGAGGCTGACGCCGAACGCGGCCCGCCCCGGATCGTCCCTGTCGAACAGCGCCCGGGTGTACGCGAACGACTGCGGGAACAGCGAGTTCGCCAGCGCGGTGGCCGTCGCGGTCAGCCCCAGCAGGATCCAGTAGTCCCGGACGTACGCGGTCATTCCCGCGCCCACCACACCGGCCAGCGCGGCGCCGACGAGAAGCGCGCGCCGGATCGGCAGGCGGTCCGACAGCCGGCCGATCAGCGCGGAGGCGACCACCCCGGACAGCGGGGCGACGACCAGGAACACGGTCACCCGTAACGGACTGGCGTGGACCTCGCGGTCGAGGAACAGCGACAGGAACGGCAGCACCACGGCGGTGGACAGACCGACGGTCAGGAAGACCACGCCCAGCGGGAGCAGCCGGAATCGGCCGGCGCGCACCGCCGGCCTCGTGTCCACAGCCATGCGGCGGACTGTACGCCGCGGCGGTGCGGCAGCCGACCGGGTTTCCGCAGCCCGGACGGTCCCGGTGCTCAGCCGGCCGGCCGGGGCGGTACGCCGGCCCGCTCGCAGGCCTCCCGGTACATGCGCACCACCTCCCGGCGGATCTGCGCCCGTTCGGTGAGCCGGTGGGCGAACGGGACGCGCACCGGGACCTCCGTGCCGCCGACTGTGACGGCGAAGTCGATGCCGTCGGCGTCCAGGCCGGTGGTGCGGGCCTCGGTGGCGTCCGGCCGGCCGCCGAGCGTACGGCAGATCAGCAGCGCGTCCCCGGCGTGGTCGTCGTTCATGTGCCGGCTGACGGCGGCGACCACCTCCGGCGGGAAACCGGCGCTCACGCGGCGCCCTGCCGGCCGCTCGCCGCCACCAGGCGACCCAGGTCGGTGAAGACCGCGATGTTGTGCTCGTACGCCACCAGCACCTCGTCGCGCAGCGCGGAGCGGCCGGCCTCGTCCAGCGCGAGCGCGTCCAGCCTCGCCCGGTAGGCGTCCTTGTACGACTTCGGGTCGCTGATCCCCGGGAACGTGTAGAACGACGCCCCGGCCTCCTCGGTCACCCCGTAGTACCGGGCCACGCAGCGCCCGATGTGCCGCCCGCCGGACAGGTCGCCGAGATAGCGGATGTAGTGGTGCGCGATGAACCGCTCGGGCGATCCGGCGCAGGCCGAGGTGATCCGCGCGGCGTACGCGACAGCGGCCGGAACAGGCTCCATCACCTCGCGCCAGCGCGGGCCGAGCAGGAACCGCAGGTCGGCGGCGAGCGCGGGCAGCCGGGTCAGCGCGTCGTCGACGAACGGGCCGGCCAGCGGGTCGTCGCGCATCGTGTCCGCCACGCCCTCCAGCGCCGCGTAGATGCCGTGGTGCGCGACGACGAGCGCGGTGTAGCCGGCGACGTCGAGTTCACCGGCGGTGAGCGCGGAGACGTACCGCTGGGACTCGGCGCTCCGGTGTGCGTCGCGTGTCTCGGCGCGCAGCCGGGCCGCGAACGTCTGTGTATCCATCTGCTGTCTCTCCTCGTCGGCTGACGGTCTTTCGGGCCGGCCGCGTCGGGGCACGATCAGCGGCAGCTCGTCACGGGGGTGGGGGACGACGTCGATGTCGTACCGGTAGACCTCGCTGAGCAGCGGGGCGGTGAGCACCTCGCGCGGTGTCCCGGCGGCGCGGACGCGTCCGTCGCCGAGCAGGGTCACGGTGTCCGCGTACGCCCCGGTCAGCGTCAGGTCGTGCAGCACCACGACCACGGCGTCCCCGGCGCGGGCCCGCTCCCGGGCGATGCGCATGACCAGTTCCTGGTGCCGCAGGTCGAGCGCGGCGGTCGGCTCGTCGAGCAGCAGCGTGGTGGCCCGCTGCGCCAGGACCCGGGCCAGCGCGGCGCGGGCCTGCTCGCCGCCGGACAGCGCGGGGTACGGCCGGGCCGCGAAACGGGCGACGTCGCAGCGTTCGAGCACGTCGGCGACGACGGCGTCGTCCTGTTCCCGCTCCGGCCGCCCCGCCCACGGCGCCCGGCCCATCCGCACCACCTCCCCGACGGTGAACGGGAAGCTCAGCGTGTTGCGCTGGGTGAGCACGGCGCGGCGCCAGGCCAGCTCCACCGGGCTCCACGACTCGCGGGGCAGCCCGTCGACCTCGATCCGGCCGGCGGCGGCCGGCACGTCACCGCTGATCGCGCCGAGCAGCGTCGACTTCCCGGCGCCGTTCGGCCCGACCAGGGCGTGCACCTCGCCGGCGCGTACCTGAAGGTCGATCCCGTCGAGCACGGTCCGGCCGGCGCGCTCGACGCGCAGCCCGGCCACCCGGATCCGGAGGTGCCCGGCGGGCGCCGGGCGCGGCGGCCGGGCGGCGGCGAACCGGCGCGGCGTACGTGGGAGGCTCATCCCCAGCCTCCGGCCCGGTCGCGGGTGCGGCGCAGCAGCCAGAAGAACGCCGGGCCGCCGATGACCGCGGTGAGCACGCCGAGGGGCAGCTCCTGGTGCTCGACGAGGGTACGCGCCGCGAGGTCGGCGCCGATCACCACGACGGCCCCGCCGAGTGCGCTGGCGATCAGCAGCACCCGGTGGCCCGGTCCGGCGACCATCCGGATCAGGTGCGGCACGACCAGTCCGACGAAGCTGATGATGCCGGTGAACGCGACAGCGGCGGCGCCGAGAAGCGCGGTGACGACGATCAGCCGCAGCCGCAGGCGTTCGACGTTCACGCCGAGGTGCCGGGCGGCGGGTTCGCCGAGGGCGAGCAGGTCGAGGCGGCGCGCGTCGGCGCAGGCGACGGCGAGCCCGGCGAGCAGGCACGGCGCGGCGAGACCCACGGCCGTCCAGCCGGCCTGGGCGAGGCTGCCGAGGTTCCAGAACGCGATGGCCTGCACGCCGGACTGGTCGGTGACGAACATGAGCAGCCCGATCACCGAGCCGGCGACCGCGTTGACGGCGACGCCGGTCAGGACCAGCGTCACCACCTCGGTCCGGCCCCCGGAGCGGGCCAGCACGTACACCAGGTAGGTGGTGGCGAGGCCGCCGGCGAAGGCGGCGAGCGGCACGGTCCATCCGCCCAGGACGGTGACGCCGGTGACGATGGCCAGGGCGGCGCCGACAGCCGCGCCGGCCGAAACCCCGATGACGCCGGGCTCGGCGAGCGGGTTGCCGAAGACGCCCTGCATGACCGCGCCCGCGCAGCCGAGGGCGGCGCCGACGACGGCCGCCAGCAGCACCCGGGGGAAGCGGACGATCCAGAGCGCGTTCTCGCCCTGCGCCGCCGACGGCAGCGGACCGAGGTCCAGCCCGAGGCGGTGCAGCACGGAGCCGAGCACCTCGGCGGGGGAGATCGCCACCTGGCCGCGCCCGGCGGCCAGCAGGGCGACGAGCACGAGGGCGACGCCGAGCCCGGCCACCAGCACGGTGCCCCGCCGGCCGGGGGACCGGGGCGCGCCGGTGACTGCCGCCGGGGCGGCGGCGGGCGCGGGCCGCTTCCGTAGCGTGGTCACGACGGGTCCTCGCAGGAGTAGACGGCGCGGGCCAGCGCCTGGACGACCCGGCCGGAGCGGACGCCGAAGGTGAGCAGCGTGCCGTCGGCCATGTCGACGACGCGCCGGTTCGCCCCGGCGGGCGTCTGCGCCACGCCGGGCAGCTTCACCAGGCCGTCGACGCCGCCGACGGAGGCGAGCCCGGCGCTCATCACCAGGATCACGTCGGGCGCGGCGTTGATGAGGCCCTCGCTGGTCAGCGGACGGAACCTGGACAGCCCGGCGGCGCTGCCGGCGTCGACGCCGCCGATCGCCTCGATCATCGCGTCGGACCCGGCGCCCCGGCCGCCGATCAGGTACACCCCGGCGGTGCCGCGGAGGTAGAGGAACGCGATCCGTGGCGCCCGGCCCGCCGGGGCGGTACGCCGGGCTGCGGCGGTCTCGCTCTGCACGCGGGTCACCAGCCGCTCCCCGGCCCCGGGTACGCCGAGCGCCGCCGCGACCGCGCGGATGTGGGCCGGTACGCCGTCGAGGGTCGGCTCGGCGCGTACCTGGACGACCGGGACACCGGCGGCGCGGAGCTGGCGCAGCACCTCGGGCGGTCCGACGCCGTCGTCGACGAGCACGACGCTCGGGTCGAGGTCGAGCACCGCCTCGGCGGAGAGGTCGTGCCCGCCCGGGGTGACCACCGGCAGGTGCGCGGCGGCGGGGAACGTGGTCGAGGTGTCCCGCCCGATGACGTTGCCGCCCAGGCCGAGGCCGAAGACGATCTCGGCGATCGAGCCGTGCAGGTTCACCGGGAGGATGCGGCTGACGTCGTCCACAGTCACCGTCGTGCCGTCGCCGGAGCGTACGGTGGTTGGTAGCGCTGGTGTGGGTGCCGGGCGGACCGGCTCGACGTCGGCGTCGTCCACCGTGGCGGTGACCGGCCCGCAGCCGGCGGCGGACGGCGTACCCGATCGGCCCGGCGCGGCGCAGCCGGTCGCCGCCATGGTCACCGCGAGCAGCGCGACGAGCGGTCCCCGGCCTGGTCGCCGGTGCGGGCGGCTCACCGGCCGGCACCGCGACGGCGCCGCCACCGGCCGAGGCCGAGCAGGACGGCCAGGGCCAGTGCGGCGGCCACCACCCCGGCGGTCCATCCGCGTCCGGCCCCGGAGGTGTCGCTGACCCGGGTGACGTGGAGGTCGCCGGCCGCGGCCTGCGACGGCGCCCCGGCCCCGGTCGCGGCGCCCGTCACCCCTGCCGCCCCCGCTGCGGCCGGCGCGCTGCCGGAGGCGGCCGGGGCCGGTGCGTCCTGCGCGGTGGCGGTCCGGGGCGCGGCGGCGGGCGTGGTCGCCTTCGGCGCCGGACCGGCCTTCGGCGGGGCGCTCGTGGCGCCGGCGGCGAACGTGACCGGCACCCGTACGTCCTGGGACCGGTCGGAGGCCCGGGTGTGGTCGGCGCGGGTGACGACCGCGCAGCGCCGGACGGTGCAGTCGACGTCGCCGATGGTGGGGGTCACCTTGACCGTCACCGAGAAGGAGCCGCCCGGGCCGTACGGCTTCGGCAGGCCCTCGGCGTAGGCGGGCGGGTTCGACGAGATCCACTGCGAGGCGCCCAGGCTGCCGGTGGTGTCGGCGCCGCCGCCGCACGGGGTGGCCGCCACGCCCGGTCCGTTGTCGACGCAGTACGCGACGTAGATGCCCTTGTCGACGTCGTAGCCGCGCCCGGAGACGGACACGGTGGCGCCGGAGCGGCTCAGGCCGGTGCTCGGGGTGACGGTGAGCTTCTGACCGCCGCTGCCGGTGGCGGTGCCGGCGTGAGCCGGCGCGGGCGTGGCGACGACGGCGGCGGTGAGCAGAACGGTGGTCAGGATGGTGCGGCGCCGTGCTCGCATCGGGCTCCTCACACGACAGGTCCGGCCGGGTGCACCGACCGGGCAACAACTTAGGTTTGGCTAACCTAAGCGGCAAACGCGCAGGTGGCAAGGGGTCCGTTCGGTTGAAGATCTTGGGACGCTCCGCGGATCACCCGATCATCTTAGGTTTGCCTAACCTAATGCCTTCGCTTCCCCTCCCGAGAGGAACAGCATGTTCAGATCCAGAGCCGGAGCCCTCCGGTCGATGCGCTGGGCGGCGGTGCTCGCCCTCGGCGTGTCGAGTGCGCTCGTGGGCGCCGGACCCGCCTCGGCGGCCGAGGCCGAGATCACCAGTGGCAGCCTGACCTGGGGTTTCAAGGCCAGCTTCCGCAACTACGTCAAGGGCGGCAACGGGGACCCGCCGATCGCTGTCAGCAACGGCGCCACTGTCAACGCCGACGGCACGTTCACGTTCCCGTCGACCGGCGGCACGCACGACGCCGCCGCCGGTACGACCAACGCCACGTACGGCGGCACAGTGGTGTTCTCGTACCCGGCGCACCTGCTGACCATCACGCTGGCCAACCCGACCGTCGCCGTCTCCGGCGGCACCGCCTCGCTGAAGGCGGACGTCGACCTGGCCACCACGATGACCGAGCCGGTCTCGGTGAAGCAGGCCACCGTCGCCACCCTCACCGGCAGTCCCGCCGCCGGCGGGAACACGGTGACCGGCAGCAACCTCGCCGCGGCGCTCACCAGCGTGGGAGCCGGCGCCTTCAACGGCTTCTACGCCGCCGGTGAGGCGCTGGACCCGGTGTCGTTCACGTTCACCACGGCAGGCGGCACCGCGCCCGCCACCCCGGCGGTGACAGTCGACCCGGCCCAGGGCCTCGACCCCGCCGGCGCGACTGTCACCGTACGCGGCACCGGCTTCGACCCGGACTTCAACAACGGGGCCGGCATCTACGTCTCGTTCGGACCAAAGGTCGACGAGCACTGGGCCAACGCCGGCGTCCTCCAGGTCACCAAGTGGGTCAACAAGACCAACGAGCCGACCGACGCCCGGGACCGGATGGCCGCCGACGGCAGCTTCACCACGACGCTGCCGATCAGCGCCGTCTACACCGACCGCAACGGCGACGAGGTGGACTGCACCGAGGTGCAGTGCTACGTCATCACGTTCGCCGCCCGCGGTTCGGCCGACCGCCGCCAGGACACGTTCACCCCGATCACGTTCACCCGGACTGGGGCGGGCGGGAACTCGGCCCAGCAGCGGATCACCAGCACCGTGACCGGCGGTCCGCTCAGCCTGAGCGTCGCCGGCGCGACAGTCGCCCTGCCGCCGGTCGGCAAGGGCGAGTACGCCCGGGCGCCGCTGAACACGGCCACGGTGGCCGACCTGCGCGGCGCCGGCACCGGCTGGAGCCTGGTCGGACAGGTCTCCGACTTCACCTCCGCCGCCGGTGGCGTCATCGCCGGGAACTACCTCGGCTGGGCGCCGACGGCGAGCGTGGTGGACGACCCGCTGGGCGGCACGACCGGTGCCGTCACCCCGGGCGCGGTGGCCGCTCCCGGCGCCGGTCTCGGTGAGGCCCGGGCCCTGTGCACGGCCGGAGCCGGGACCAGCAACGGCGTCTTCGCCTGCGGCGCCGAGCTCAACCTCGGTGTGCCGGCGTCCGCCGCGGCGGGTGACTACGTCGCCACGCTCACCCTGACTCTCTCCTGATTCACCGACCGGGTCGGACCTGGTGGGGCGCGGGCACGTCGCCCGTGCCCCACCAGCCGCCTCCCGGCGACCACCTCGCAGCGGAGCACGGAATGCCCCTCCTCACGCCCTCCACCCGCACCCCGCGGCGGCGCACGCCCGGCCCGGCCGCGCGGTTCGGCGCCGCGCTCGCCGCCGCGCTGCTCGCGGTGCTGCTCGGGCCGCCGGCCGCCGGCGAGGCCGCCCCCCGGCCCGCACCGTCCGCCGACCCCGGTGCCGTCCGCTGGGCGGTCCAGCCGTCCGGGCCCGGCGGGCCGACCGGGCGCAACTACTTCACGTACGACCTGGCGCCCGGCGACAGCGTCACCGACCACGTCGGCGTCACCAACCTCGGTGACCGACCGCTCACCTTCGCGGTGTACGGCACCGACGCGTACACCACCACCGACGGCGCCTTCGCGCTGCTGCCCTCCGACCGGGCCGCCACCGACGTCGGCGCCTGGATCGGCGTCGAGCGGCGAAGCTGGACCGTCCAGCCCGGCAGGCGCGCGGACATCCCGTTCCGCCTCACGGTGCCGCGCAACGCCACGCCGGGCGACCACACCGGCGGCGTGATCGCCGCGGTCGCCCAGGACGGCGTGACCGCCGACGGGCAGCGGGTCCGGCTCGACCAGCGGATCGCCGCCCGGGTCTACCTCCGTGTGGCCGGCGAGGTCCGCCCCGCCGTGACTGTCGAATCGGTACGCGTCGGCTACGACACCCCGCTCAACCCGATCGGCCGCGCCGACCTCACAGTCACCTACCGGATCCGCAACAGCGGCAACGTCCGCGTCGGCGGCACCGGCGCGGTGGTCGTCGCCGGCCCCGGTGGCTGGACGCTGTCCCGGACCAGCCCGGTCGACCTGCCGGAGCTGCTGCCCGGCGCCGAGTTCACTGTCACCGAGCGGGTCACCGGGGTGCCGCCCGCGCTGCGGCTGACCGCGACAGTCGACCTCGCACCCACCACCGTCGACACCGCGCTGCCCCCGGTGCAGCGCACCGCGAGCGTGTGGGCGCCGCCCTGGCTGCTGCTCGCCGCCCTGGCGGCCGCCGGACCCTGGCTCTACCTGCGTCGCCGTCGTCGCCGTCCCACCTCGGCCGCGCCCTCCACCACGCCCGGGCCGGCGTCGGTGTCCGAGCCCTCGGCCGCTCCCGCCGGGCCGGCGGATGCGTCCGGGGCCCCCGTCGCGGGGACGGCCGAACCCCCGGCGGGCGGCGCGGCGGCCGGTGCCCGGTGACCCCGGTCCTGCCGGCTGCCGCCGCGATCCTCGCGCTGGCCGTGCCGGTCCCGGCGCCGCCGTCCACCCCGGACGGCACCGCCGTCTCCGCCCCGGGCGCGCCGTCGTCCAGTGCGGCCTCCGCGGCGCCGCGGCCCGCTGTCGTCGTGCCGTCCGGCCCGCTGACTGTCGGGCAGCGGGTCACCGTCACGCTGCGCGGCTGGCCGGCCGGCCCGGTCCACCTCACGGTCTGCGGCAACGACGCCCACCGGGGCGCGCTCGACTGCGCCAACGAGCAGGCCACCACCGTCCAGGTGCCGGAGGGCACGACGGCGGTGCCGATCGTGCTGGCGGCACCGCCCGTCGCCTGCCCCTGCGTACTGCGCGCGCATGCCCTGACCGGCACCGTCCAGGCCACCGCCGCGCTGCCGGTCAGTGGCGTGACCGCCGCCCCGGCGCCCGCGCCGGCCGCCACGCCGCGACTGCACCTCGACGAGCTGCGCGTCGCCGGCCGCCGCCCGCTGCGGGAATGGTTCGGGCTGCCCGAGACGCTCACCGTACGCGTCGCGCTGCGCAACCCCGGCCCGGCCGACGTGGTCTACCCGACGTTCACGCTGCTGTTCGGCCGGCCCGGACGGGCGCACACCATCGTCGCCGCCCCGCCCCTGGGCCGATGGTGCCCAGGGCAGGTCCGGACGTACGAGATCCCGGTGCCGGTGGACGTCGCCGTGCTCGGGGCACACGAACTCCACGGCCGCGTCGACCTGCCGGAACGGCCGGTGGCGTTCGTGGTCGAGACCAGCCGCCACCCCTGGGGACTGCTCGGTGCGGCGGCGGTCCTGGTGGTGGCGCCGGTCGTGCTCCGGCCGCGCCCGCCGCGCCGCCGGGGCCGGCACCGCACCGGCGAGGGAACCGGCTAGCCGACGGCGGTGGGGGAGGGCGGCGCGCTGCCACCCTGCGGCGCCTCGGCCGTCATCAGCCGCACGATCTCCGCCCGGTCGGCTGCCGACGGCATCCCCCACTCCGGCCGGTAGCCGAACGCCCGGTCCAGCGGGATCGACGAGGTCCGGCCGTCGAGGATCTCCACCGCGTCGGTGCCGATCAGCCCGGGATGCTCGACGCCGCACGCCTCGGCCACCTTGACCAGGTCGCGGCGCAGCGTACGGATGTAGTTCGCGGCCCGCACCGACTTGCGGGCCGGGTCCAGACCCCGGGCCAGCCACGCGTTCTGGGTGGCGACGCCGGTCGGGCAGGTGTCGGTGTGGCACTTCTGCGCCTGGATGCAGCCGATCGCCAGCATCGCCTCCCGCCCGACGTTGACCATGTCGGCGCCGAGCGCGAACGCCACCACCGCGTTGTCCGGCAGGCCGAGCTTGCCGGCACCGACGAACACCACGCTCTCGTGCAGGTCGCGTTCGGCGAAGGTGCGGTAGACCCGGGAGAAGCCCTGCTGGAACGGCAGCGAGACCGAGTCGCTGAAGATCAGCGGCGCGGCGCCGGTGCCGCCCTCGCCCCCGTCGACAGTCACGAAGTCCACGCCGCGCCCGGTGTCGCGCATCAGCGTGGCCATCTCCTCCCAGAACCCGAGGTCACCGACGGCGGACTTGATGCCGACCGGCAGGCCGGTCTCGGCGGCGAGCAGCTCCACCCAGTCGAGCAGACTGTCGCAGTCGGAGAACTCGGCGTGCCGGGACGGGCTGACGCAGTCCCGCCCGGCCGGGATGCCCCGGGTGGCGGCGATCTCGGCGGAGACCTTCGCCGCCGGCAGCAGGCCGCCGAGGCTCGGCTTGGCGCCCTGACTGAGCTTGATCTCCAGCGCGCGTACCGGCGCCGACGCCACCAGGTCCTTGAGCCGTTCTAGGCTGAACCGGCCCTGCTCGTCGCGGCAGCCGAAGTACGCGGTGCCGAGCTGGAAGACCAGCTCACCGCCGTTGCGGTGGTACGGCGACAGCCCGCCCTCGCCGGTGTTGTGCAGGCAGCCGGCCAGTGCGGCGCCCCGGTTGAGCGCCTCCACCGCGTTGCCGGACAGCGAACCGAAGCTCATCCCGGAGATGTTCACCACCGACTCCGGCCGGAACGCGCGCGCCCGGCCGCGCGCCGCGCCGAGCACCTTGGCGCAGGGCAGCGTCACGTCGTGCCCGGCGGTCGGCGTCGACGGCGGGACCGCCCGGCCGAACGTACGGTGCTTGATGATCGGATAGCCGGAGGTGTGCTCGATGTCGTTGTCGGTGCCGAAACCGAAGTAGTTGTTCTCCTGCTTGGCCGAGGCGTACACCCAGCGCCGCTGGTCGCGGGTGAACGGCCGCTCCTCGTCGTTGCCGGCCACGATGTACTGCCGCAGCTCCGGGCCGATCGACTCGATCAGGTACCGCGCCCGGCCCAGCACGGGGAAGTTGCGGCGCAGCGCGTGGTCGCGTTGCAGCAGGTCCCGGGCCGCCAGCGCGGCGACGGCGGCGACGGCTGCGGGTACGGCTCTTCTCGCCCAGCTCATCCCGCCACTCTTTCCGGCCCGGCACCCGGTCAAACGCCTGATGGAACCCGGCCGCCCCGGGCGGTGTCATGAAAGCGGACCGACGGCGGAGGCTGCCCTGGACGACGACGACCTCGTCACCCGCGTACGCGCCGGCGACCGGGAGGCGTACGACGCCCTGGTCGCCCGGCACACCGCGTCCGCGTACCGGACGGCGGTGCTGCTCGGCGCCGGTCCGGACGCCGAGGACGTGGTCCAGGAGGCGTTCGTGAAGGCGTACCGGAAACTGTCCCGCTACCGGGCCGAGGCGTCGTTCCGGTCCTGGCTGCTCGCGATCGTCGCCAACGAGACCCGGAACCTGCACCGTGCCCGCACCCGGCGGGACGGGCTGACGCTGCGCGCGGCGGCGGCGGAGCCGGTCGCGGCGGTCACCGGCGACGACGGGCTCGACGCCGTGCTGGCGTCCGAACGCCGCGCCGCGCTGGTGGGTGCGCTGCGGCGGTTGCCCGTCCGCGACCGCGAGGTGATCGTCTGCCGCTACCTGCTCGACCTCGGCGAGGACGAGACGGTGACAGTGCTGGGGGTGGCCCGGGGCACCGTGAAGTCACGGACCCACCGGGCGCTGGCGAAGCTGCGGGCCCTGCTGGACCGGGAGGTGGCGCACCGTGGATGACCTGGAACGGGAGCTGCGGGAGCTGACCGGCTGGCTGGAGCCGGCGCGGACGCCGGATCTGACCGACCGGGTCCGGGCCCGGCTCGACGCGCCCGCGCCGCGCCGCCGGTGGCGGTACGTGCTGGCCGGCGCGCTCGCCGCCCTGCTGGTGGCGGCGCTGCCGCCGGGGCGGGCCGCGGTCGCCGGCGCGGTGACCGGGCTGCTGCGGTTCTCCGGGGTCGTCATCGACACCGCACCCGCGCCGCCGCCGGCCGGTACGCCGTCGCCGTTGCCCGCGCAGCACCAGGTCGCGCTCGCCGAGGCGCAGCGGCAGGTCCGCTTCCCGATCCGCGTTCCGGCCCGCCTCGGCGCGCCGGAACGGGTGCTGGTCGCCGATCCGGACGGTGCCGGCGCCCACCGGGTCGTCAGCCTGCTCTACCGGGGCGGGACGGTCCGGCTGGACGCGTTCGACGGCTCGCTCGACATCGTGTTCCACAAGCGGTCGGTCGGGGCGGACGTGACGCTCACCCAGGTCGGCGGCGAGTTCGCTATCTGGGTCGGTGGGCCGCACGCGCTCGCGTACGTGGACCGCTCGGGGACGGAACGGGTCGCCACCGCGCGGTTGTCCGCCGCCACGCTGATCTGGGAGCGGGCCGGGGTGAGCTACCGGCTGGAGGGCGATCTCACCCGCGAACAGGCGCTGGACGTCGCGTCCTCGTTGGAGTGAGGGCGCCGGGAACCCCGGGGCGCCGGGCGGTGTCCTGTTGACGAGAGTCGTCGACGGGGGAGGCCGGATGTCCGTTCCGAGAAGAGTCCTGCTGGTGTCGGTCCTGCTGCTGGCCGGGTGCACCGGCCCGGCCGGCGTGCCCGACACGGCCCCGGGCACCACGCCCGCCACCGGCCCGGCCGCGCCGTCGGCCTGTGCCGAGCGGCTGGAGACCGGCCGGCTGCCGGACTGGGCGGACGCCGGGTTCACCGGCGACACCCGGGTGCGGCACGTCTTCGGCACCGGGGGCGACATCGTGGCGATCCTGTTCGCGTACCCGCTGGTGCACGCGCGCGGGGACGGCGCGAACAACAAGATCCTCTGGGTGGCCCGCCCCGATCCCGGCCGGTCCGAACCGGCGCCGCGGACCCCGCTGGTGATCACCGCGACGCGGGACGGGACGGACACCCCGGTCGTCCGGGAGGTGGAGGGCGGACCCGGCCGTCCATCGTCGACCTGCCGGCCGCCGGGTGCTGGCGGCTGCGGCTGGACTGGTCGGGCCGCACCGACACGATGGATCTGGTCTATCGGCCGGCGCTCGGCTGACCGGCATGGCCGCTCCCGGTCCGGGTAACGCTGCGTCATGGCGAAGTACACCGAGCCGGAACTGCGGGAGCGCCTCAAGGCCGAGATCCGCGCCTCCGACAAGGGCGGACGGCCGGGGCAGTGGTCGGCCCGCAAGTCGCAGCTGCTGACGAACGAGTACAAGAAGGCCGGCGGGGGATTCGAGGGCCCGAAGGACGCACGGCAGCGCTCGCTGCAACGCTGGGGCGGCGAGAAGTGGCAGACCCGCAGCGGCGACACGCGCGCCCGCAACGGCGGCGAAACCCGCCGTTACCTGCCCAAACAGGCGTGGGAGGAGCTGTCGGAGAACGAGCGGCGCGCCACCGACACCCGCAAGCGCCGCGCGTCGCGCTCCGGCCGCCAGTACGTGCCGAACACCGGCCCGGCGAAGCGGGCCCGCCGGGACGCCACCGCCGCCGAGCAGATCAACGAGCTGCCGGTTACCGAGGCGGTCAAGCTGGTCCGTGACCTCGACACCCGCCAGCTCGACGCGGCGCTGCGCCGGGAACGCGGCGGCAAGGCCCGCAAGACGCTCATCGGGCGGCTGGAGTCGGAACTGGGCCGGCGCCGGGCGGCGTGAGCGTGTGCCGGCCGGGCACAGGCGACGGGGCCGGTCACCGGACCGGCCCCGCCGTGGTGCGCCGGTCGTCTAGCGGCGCGGGTGCTGCGGGATGCGCGGCAGCACGTACGGCGGACCGGAGAAGATCAGGTCGGCCTTCAGCTCGTGGTACGCCCGCTTCGGCTGGTAGTTCTCGTCGTAGACGGTGGCCAGGCCCTCCGGCGGGTCGGAGAACGCGCCGGGTACCCAGGAGTGCTTGTCGGTGAAGCCCCAGAGGGTGAACGACAGGCAGTGCCGCTCGGCCAGGCAGGCCTGCATCAGCACGCTGAAGTTCGCCGCGGACGCCTGCAGACGCGGGTTGATCTCCGCGGAGTCGCCGGCCTCCACCCCCTCGGTGATCTGGCTGCGCACGTCCACCTCGGTGAGGGCCGTGGCCAGCCCGAGCCCGGCGAACTTGCGCAGGGCCGCGGCCACCTGGAGCGTGCTGAAGTTGCCGTACTGGGTGCCGAGGTGGCCCTGTGCGCCTACGCCGTCGATCGGCACGCCCTTGGCCCGCAGGTCACGGGCCATGTCGTAGACGAACTGCGTCTTGTCGTCGGCCGGGTTGCCGGAGCCGAACGCCTCGATGTTGTAGTCGTTGTAGAACAGCAGCGCCTTCGGGTCGGCGGCGCGGGCCCAGCGGAACGCGTCGGCGATGTAGCCGGGTCCGAGGTTCTGCGCCCAGAACCCCTTGTAGTGCAGGGTGGACGGGGTGTCCCAGGGGTCGCTGACCGCCTCGTTCACCACGTCCCACTGCCAGATCTTGCCCTTGAAGTGGGTGACCACGGCGGTGATGTGGTTGCGCAGGATCTGGCGCAGCTCGGCCTTGCTGATCGAGCCGTCCGCGACGCCGCTGGTCAGCCACGCCGGCAGCTGGTTGTGCCAGACCAGCACGTGGCCCCGGACCCGCTGGTTGTTCTTGCGGGCGAAGTCGATCAGCTCGTCGGCCGGCCCCCAGTTGTATGTGCCCCGGGTGGGTTCGAGGCTCTCCCACTTCATGACGTTCTCGGCGGTGACGGTGGAGAACTCGGATGCGGCCAGCTCGCGGTACCGCGGCTCGGCGGCGTCGTTGAGGGCGGCCATGTCGACGGCGGTGCCCACGTACAGGCCGTGGCGCTTGGCCAGCTCGCGCAGGCTCTGCGCGGCCGGGTCGTAGGGGCGGCCGGCCGTCGCGGGGACGACGTTGAGGGCGGTGGCGGTCGCGACGGCGACGGCGCCGGCGGCGAGCCAACGTCTCAGCTTCATGGTCGTTCCTTTCGGGATGGTGCGCGCGGCCGGAGGCCGGCGGTGGCGGTGCCGGGAACGCCGCGGCGTGGAACGGACCGGCGGGCGCCCGGGTGGACGGACGGTGCGGGCTTCCGAAACTTCCGGTCTGGCTTCCGGAAGTAGCCCGAAACATTACGGACGCCGATAGCCGTCCGTCAATCACCCGGGCCGGGAGGGTGAGATGGCGCCTCAGCGCAGCGGGCGGCAGGAGGCCCGGACGACCAGCTCGGTGGGGAGCCGGATGTGCGTGTCCCGCTCGACGCCCGCGATGAGGTCGATCAGCAGACGCAGCGACTCGGCGCCCATGCGTTGCAGCGGCTGCCGGATCGTGGTGAGGGGAGGGTCGACGAGCGCCGACTCCGGGATGTTGTCGAAGCCGATGACCGACAGGTCGTCCGGTACGCCGAGGCCGAGGCCGCGGGCGACGTCCACAGTGGAGATGGCCGAGAGGTCGTTGCCGGCGAAGATCGCGGTGGGCCGGTCGGGGAGCGCGAGCAGCTCGGCGGCCGTGCTCGCGGCGCTCTCGGTGCGGAACCCGCCGACCCGCACGAGCCGCTCGTCCACCGTCAGGCCCGCGTCGGCCATCGCCTTGCGGAACCCGGCCTCGCGCAGGCGGGCCGACTCCAGGTCGGGGCGGCCGCTGATGTGCGCGATCCGCCGGTGCCCGAGCGACAGCAGGTAGTCGGTGGCCAGCACCGCGCCGGCGAAGTTGTCGGAGTCGACGGTGGGCAGACCGGACGGGCCGGTGTGCGGGTCGACGGCCACCACGTGGAAGCCGTGCTTGGTCTCGACCACTGTCGGCGTCACGATCACCGCGCCGTCGATGAGTGTGCCGGACAGCCGGGCCAGCGAGCGCCGCTCCCACCCTATGGCCGCGCCCTCCCCGTCACCGCTGGAGTAGGCGAGCAACTGGTAGCCGCTGCCGGCGACCTCCCGGGACGCGCCCTTGAGCAGCTCGGTCGAGAACGGCTCGAACTCGGCGACCAGGATGCCCAGCACGTTCGTGCGGTGGCTGCGCAGGCTCTGCGCCCCCAGGCTGGCCTCGTACCCGAGCTCGTGGATGACCTGCTGGACGCGCTCGACGGTGGCCTGCGCGACGCCGTACCGGCCATTGACAACCTTGGATACGGTTGCCACCGAGACGCCGGCCGTACGTGCCACGTCCGACATCTTGACGCGCTCCTGGAACACCACGCCGACGATGATAGAGGGCTCTCCCAGGTCGATCGAAGACGATGTCGAAAACGTTATCGATACCGATTGACTTCACGTTACGGCCCTGTAAAACTCCCCGGCAGGTAACCCGACTGAGTGGTCGAGGAGACATCTATGGTGATGAAGCGCCGTGCTGGCGCCGTCCTGGCACTGTTTGTGACAAGTGCTCTGCTGGCCTCCGCGTGCAGTGGTGGTGGCGACGAGGAGAAGGCCGCCGAGAGCGAGCTGTACAAGAACCCGGTGACCTTGACCTGGTGGCACAACGCGTCGCAGGACGGGCCCGGCAAGACGTACTGGGAGAAGGTCGCCAAGGACTTCTCCACGGCCCACCCGACCGTCAAGATCGAGATCGAGGCGATCGAGACGAACCAGCTCCAGCGCACCCGGCTCCCCGCCGCGCTGCTGAGCAACGACCCGCCGGACATCTTCCAGGCGTGGGGCGGCGGCGAGATGCGCGAGCAGGTCGAGGCCGACTACCTCAAGGACATCACCGACCAGGTGAAGGGCGAGGTCGCCGACATCGGCAACGCCGCCGAGATCTGGCAGGTCGAAGGCAAGCAGTACGGCCTGCCGTACCGGATGGGCATCGAGGGCATCTGGTACAACAAGGACATGTTCGCGAAGGCGGGCATCACGGCGCCGCCGACCACCTTCGAGGAACTCAACGCCGCGGTCACCAAGCTCAAGACCATCAACGTCATCCCGATCGCCCTCGGCGCCGGTGACAAGTGGCCCGCCGCGCACTGGTGGTACAACTTCGCGCTGCGTGCCTGCTCGGTCGACACGCTGAAGAAGGCGACCAAGGACCGGAACTTCGACGACCCGTGCTTCGTCAAGGCCGGCCAGGACCTCAAGACCTTCATCGACACCAAGCCGTTCCAGAACAACTTCATCGCCACGCCGGGTCAGAACGACCCGACCAGCGCCAACGGCCTGCTCGCGAACGGCAAGGCCGCGATGGAGCTGATGGGTGACTGGAACCGCGGCACCCTGGACACCGTCGCCACCGACAAGGCGGCCCTGGGCAAGTTCCTCGGCTGGTTCCCGGTGCCGGCGATCTCCGGCTCCGCCGGTGACCCGAAGGCGGCCCTCGGCGGCGGCGACGGGTTCGCCTGCTCCAAGAACGCCCCGGCCGAGTGCGTCGAGTTCCTCAAGTACCTCGTCAGCCCCGAGGTGCAGAAGGGCTACGCCGCCACCGGCACCGGCCTGCCCGTCGCCAAGGGCGCGGCCGACGGCGTCACCGACCCGGCCCTGAAGTCGATCCTCCAGGCCACGTCCGACGCCACCTACGTGCAGCTCTGGCTGGACACCGCCTACGGCAGCACCGTCGGCACCGCGATGAACGACGCGATCGTCGCGATCTTCGCCGGCAACGGGACACCTGAGAAGGTCGTCTCGGCCATGAAGGCGGCCGCAAGCAAGTGACGTCCGCATCGCAGACCCGTACGCCCGCCGTCGGTGCGCAAGCGCCGCCGGCGGGCCTCCGGCCCGGCGCACGGGCCGCCTCCCGCCGCGCCGAGACCCGTCGCAAGTGGTACGAGATCATCGGGCTGACCACGCCCGCGATCGTCATCTACGTGATGTTCGTGCTGGTGCCGATGGGCTTCGCGTTCTACTACAGCCTGTTCCGCTGGCGCGGCGTCGGCCCGCCCACCGAGTACGTCGGCTTCCGCAACTACACGCTCGCCTTCCAGGACCCGATCTTCCTCGACGCGCTGCGCAACAACGCGATCATCGTGTTCGGGTCGCTGCTGATCCAGGGCCCGGTCGCGCTGGGCATCGCCCTCCTGCTCAACCGCCGCTTCCGCGGGCGCTCGGCGTTCCGCCTGCTGGTGTTCGTGCCGTACGTGCTGGCCGAGGTCACCGTCGGCATCATGTGGAAGCTGATCCTGACCGAGAACGGCACGCTCGACGCGCTGCTGCAGTCGATCGGGCTCGGCGGGCTGGTGCAGGCGTGGCTGGCCGACCTGGACGTGGTGATCTGGACGCTGCTGTTCGTCCTCACCTGGAAGTACGTCGGCTTCGCCATCATCCTGCTGCTCGCCGGCCTGTCGAACGTGCCGCAGGAGTTGAACGAGGCCGCGGAGATCGACGGCGCGAGCTGGTGGCAGATCCAGCGCCACGTCACGCTGCCGCTGCTCGGCCCCACCATCCGGATCTGGATGTTCCTGTCGATGATCGGCTCGTTGCAGGTCTTCGACATGGTCTGGGTGACCTCGGTGCCGGCCGTGCGCTCGCTCGGCGCCTCGGCCACCATGGCGACGTACATGGTGGACAACGGCTTCTTCGCCCGGCTCTGGGGCTACGGCAACGCGGTGGCCGTGATCCTGTTCGCCATCTCCTTCGTCGCGGCGCTGCTGTTCCAGCGTTTCCTGCTCCGCCGTGACATCGAGGGCGCCATCACCCGGAAGGGGAAGTGACAGTGGCCGTGAACTCCGTACCCGCCCCCTCGGCCGGGCGCCGGCCGGTCCAGTGGAGCGCGCCGCTGACGTACGCGATCGCGCTCGCGGTCGCGGCCGTCTCGATCGCACCCGTCGTGTACGTCGTCGTCGGCGGTTTCCGGACCACGCCGCAGATCGTGAACGACCCGGCCGGCCTGCCGGACCCGTGGGTCTGGGAGAACTACTACCGGGTGCTGACGCAGAGCGGCTTCTGGAAGCAGGCGTTCAACAGCGCCGTGGTCGCCCTCGGCACCACGCTCGGCGTGGTGGTGCTCGGCATGGCCGCCGCGTTCGTGCTCGCCCGGTACACGTTCCGGGGCCGCGAGGGGCTCTACACGTTCTTCACCCTCGGCCTGCTGTTCCCGGCCGGCGCGGCGATCCTGCCGCTGTACCTCATGCTGCGCGACCTGAACCTGATCAACTCCTACTACGCGGTGATCCTCCCGCAGGTGGCCTTCTCGTTGCCGCTGACGATCGTCATCCTGCGGCCGTTCCTGTCGGCCATCCCGCGGGAGCTGGAGGACGCGGCCGCCATCGACGGCGCCGGCCGGCTCGGCTTCCTCTGGCGGATCGTGCTGCCGCTGTCGCGGCCCGCGGTCGTCACCGTCGGCATCCTCGCGTTCGTGGCGAGCTGGAACGCGTTCCTCCTGCCGCTGCTCGTCCTGGGGGACGTCAACCTGCACACCCTGCCGCTGGGCGTGCAGAACTTCTCCAGCCAGTACACCACCGACACCGCGGGCGTCCTCGCCTTCACGTCGCTGGCGATGTTGCCGGCGCTGCTGTTCTTCACCCTGGCGGAGAAGCAGATCGTGGGCGGCCTCCAGGGCGCGGTCAAGGGCTGAGCGGCAGCGGTACCAGCACAACCAGTGGAAAGGCACACCATGACAGAGGTCCACGCGGTGGTGGACGGGCCGGTACCGGCTCAGGCAGGTTCGGACCACGACCGGCCGGACGGGCACGACGCCGAGGCGCGCGTACGGGAACTGCTCGCTCGCATGACGATCGAGGAGAAGGTCGCGCAGCTCGTCGGGTTCTGGGAGAAGGAGGACGGTGAGGCGGTCGCGCCCCTGCAGGGCGAGTTCGCCGACACCGGCCGGCTCGAGGACTTCTCCCGGCACGGGCTGGGTCACCTCACCCGCGCCTACGGCACCCGCCCGGTCGACGCCGCGGCCCGCGCGGCCTGGCTGTGGAAGTTCCAGCGGGACCTGGTGACCGGCACCCGGCTGGGCATCCCGGCGATCGTGCACGAGGAGTGCCTGACCGGCCTGTCGGCGTGGAAGGCGGCCACCTTCCCGACGCCGCTGGCCTGGGGCGCCGCGTTCGATCCCGATCTGGTCGCCGAGATGGCGGCGGCGATCGGGGCCTCGATGCGCGCGCTCGGCATCCACCAGGGACTGTCCCCGGTGCTCGACGTGATCAGGGATCCCCGCTGGGGCCGGGTCGACGAGTGCATCGCCGAGGACCCGTACCTCGTCGGCACCATCGGCACCTCGTACGTGCGGGGGCTCCAGTCGCAGGGCGTGCTCGCGACGCTGAAGCACTTCGCCGGCTACTCCGGCTCGCGGGCCGGGCGCAACTTCGGCCCGGTGCACGCCGGTCCCCGGGAACTCGCCGACGTGCTGCTGCCGCCGTTCGAGATGGCGATCCTCGACGGTGACGCGCGCAGCGTCATGCACTCGTACGCGGAGATCGACGGCGTGCCGGTCGCCGCCGACCCGACGATGCTCACCGACCTGCTGCGGGACCGGTGGGGGTTCGACGGGACCGTGGTGGCCGACTACTACGGGGTCGCCTTCCTCAACCTGCTGCACCACGTCGCGGCCGACAACGCGGACGCGGCCGTGCAGGCGCTGAGCGCGGGCCTCGACATCGAGCTGCCCACCGGCGACGCCTACCTGACCCTGACCGAGACGGTGCGGGCCGGCAAGGTCGACGAGGCGCTGGTCGACCGGGCGGTGCTGCGGGTCCTGCGCCAGAAGCAGGAACTCGGACTGCTCGACGCCACGTTCGACGACGAGCCGCCGGGCGCGATCGACCTCGACTCGCCGGAGCACCGGGCGATCGCCCGCCGGCTCGCCGAGGAGTCGGTCGTCCTGGTCGCCAACGAGGGCGTGCTCCCGCTGCCGGCGGGCCGGCGGGTGGCCGTGGTCGGCCCGAACGCCGACCGGCAGGGCGCGCTGTTCGGCTGCTACTCGTTCCTCAACCACGTGCTGGCCCACCACCCGGGCGTGGAGACCGGCTTCGAGGTGCCGACAGTGCTGGAGGCGGTGCGCGCCGAGTTCGGCGCCGACCGGGTCACCTTCGCGGCCGGCTGCGAGGTGGACTCGGCGGACCGGTCCGGGTTCGACGAGGCGGTCGCCGCCGCGTCCGCCGCCGACGTGGCGGTTCTCGTGGTCGGCGACCACGCGAGCCTGTTCGGCCGCGGCACCGTCGGCGAGGGCTGCGACCGGGACGACCTGGAGCTGCCCGGCGTGCAGCGGCAGCTCGTCGAGGCGGTGCTGGACACCGGCACCCCGGTCGTCCTCGTGCTGCTCACCGGCCGCCCGTACGCGCTCGGCTGGGCGCTGTCCCGGTGCGCGGCGGTGGTGCAGACGTTCTTCCCGGGCGAGGAGGGCGCCGGGGCGATCGCGGGTGTGCTCTCCGGGCGGGTCAACCCGTCCGGCCGGCTGCCGGTCAGCCTGCCCGGCTCGGCCGGCGCGCAGCCGTACTCGTACCTGCACCCGGAGCTGGGGGAGGGCATGAACGGGACCAACCTGCCGGCGACTCCGGTGGCGCCGTTCGGGCACGGGCTGTCCTACAGCACGTTCGCGTACACCGATCTGACCGTGCCGGCCGAGGTGCCGACCGACGGGGCGCTGCGGGTGTCGGTGCGCGTGACGAACACCGGCCCGGTCGCCGGTGACGACGTGGTGCAGCTCTACGGCCGCGACCTGGTCGCCTCGGTGACCCGGCCGGTCGCGCAGCTGCTCGGCTACCGGCGGGTGCGCCTGGAGCCGGGCGCCTCGGTGACCGTCGAGCTGACCGTCCCCACCACGCGGCTGGCGTTCACCGGCCGCACCCTCACCCGGGTGGTGGAGCCCGGGGAGGTCGACGTCTGGGTCGGCACGAGCGCCCGGCGCGACGCCCAGGCGCGGACGACGCTGACCGGCGACACCGCCGCGATCACCGCCGCCTCGCCCCGCTGGACGACGACCGACCTTCGCTGAGCCGGGTCCGCCGGTCGTCCACGGGGCGGCCGGCGGACCCTTTCTGTGCATATTGGCGTTATGCCGTTTTTGACTCAGTAGGCTCCAGGATGTCATCCAGCCCGTGACCCGGGGCCGCGCGGATCGCGCCTCGCCGCCCGGTCGGCTGGATCCCCGTCGCCGGCACCCACAGGGATGCGTGAGTCACGATGATGGACGCGGACACGATGGTCCTGCCCCGGCTCGGGGACGCCACGGTCGAGGATCCGTGGGGCGAGGACCGGCCGCGCCGGGTCACCGTCCGCGCCGCGACCGGCGTGCTCCGGTGGCGGATCGCGGCGTGGCTGGTGCCGGCGGTCCTGATGGGTGCGCTCGGCGCCGCGCGGATCACGGAATCCGGGGCGAGCGCCGGAGAACTCGCGACCCGGCGCGCGGCCACGTCGCCCTGGCCGGGGATCGGCGTCACGC
The DNA here is from genome assembly GCF_001029515.1 of Micromonospora sp. RV43. Lineage (NCBI taxonomy): Bacteria > Bacillati > Actinomycetota > Actinomycetes > Micromonosporales > Micromonosporaceae > Micromonospora > Micromonospora sp. RV43. The sequence goes on from NZ_LEKG01000001.1 coordinate 73,350, forward strand.
TGACCGGCGACGACCTCGCGCTCGGGCCGTACCACCTGCTCATGCGCGGCTGGGCGGCGCTGTTCGGCGCGGCGGACCTCGCACTGCGCGTACCGTCCCTGCTGGCCATGGTCGGTGCCGCGGCGCTCGTCGGCGCGCTCGCCGCCCGGATCGCCACGCCCGCCGCCGGCCTGCTCGCCGGCGTGATCTTCGCGGTGCTGCCGGCCTCGATCCGGTACGCGCAGGAGGCGCAGCCGTACGCCCTGGCGGTGTTCGCCGCCGTGCTCGCCACCTGGCTGGTGGTGCCCGCGCTCGACCGGCCGGGCGCGCGCCGGCTCGTGCCCTACGCGGGCGCGGTGCTGCTGCTGGGCGTGTGCCAGCCGGTGGCGTTGCTGCTGCTCGCCGGCCACGGCTGGGTCGTGCTGGCGTTCCGTCGCCGCTGTGCTCTCCGGTGGCTGGCCGCCGTGGCCCTCGGGCTGCTCCCGGTCGCCGCGCTGCTCGCCTCCGGCCTGAGTGGCGGCGGGCACCTCGCGTCCGGCGCCCGTCCCGGTGCCGCAGTGCTCGCGGCCACGCCCGGGGACCTGTTCGGCGTCGCCGCGCTCGGCGGCGTGCTGGCCGGGCTGGCCCTGTTCAGCCTCCCGCTGCGGTACGCCGCCGCGATCTGCACCGCCTGGGCGCTGGTGCCGGCGCTCGGGCTGCTGGCGCTGGCGCAGGCAGTGCCGGTCTGGTCGGCGGTGAACCTGCTGTTCACGGTGCCGGCCTGGGCGGTGCTCGGCGGGGTGGCCCTGTCCCGGGCGCGTGCCGCCGGGGCCGTCGCCGTGCTGGCGCTCGTCGCGCTGCTCGCCGTGGCGGCCCAGCTTCCCGGCTGACCGCGTGACCGGTCGACGAACGGGCGATGTCTGCCTGATTCGCCCTTTTTGAGGTTGATTGTCGGCTTAGCATTCGGTCGGCTCCTGAGCCGGAAGCAGACCATGGGGGAAACGTGGCCGTCGCCGCCGATACACGCCCGTCCCGCGCCACGACGGCCGGGCCGCCGGGCGCCCGCCCGATCGCACCCGTCCCGCCCGGGACGCCGGCCGATCCGGACCGCCGGCAGCGCAACGTCCGCGCCCGTCTGGCGTACGCGCGCTGCGGGGCCACCGCCGGTCCGCTGCGCCCGCCCCGGCGCCCCGACGCGGCGGTCGAGTTCCGGCCCACCGCCTCGGTCGCCGCGCGGCTGGTGCTGACGCTGCTGGTGCTCGTCAACAGCGCCGCCGGGCTGGTCTTCGTCGGCTGGCTGCTGCTGCCCCAGCACGTACCCGGCCCCGGCGTCGTCGGGCTCGGCGGCTGGCAGACAGTCGCCGCCCGGCTCGCGTTCTGCGTCGTCGTCGGCGTCGAGCTGATCCGCCTGGCGCAGAACGTGGTGGTCTGGGTATTCGCCTTCCACGCCCGGGATCCGGTGCCTGTCGACCCGCCGGTCGGCCTGCGGGTCGCCCTGCTCACCACCATCGTGCCGAGCAAGGAGCCGATCGAGGTCGCCGAGCGGACGCTGCGCCGGCTGCGGGAGATCGTCTACTGCGGTCACGTCGACGTGTGGATCCTCGACGAGGGCGACGACCCGGCGGTACGGGCGATGGCTGCGCGGCTGGGCGTACGCCACTTCACCCGCAAGGGCCGGCCCGAGTACAACCGGCCCGGCGGCGGGTTCCGGGCCCGCACCAAGTCCGGCAACCACAACGCCTGGCGGGCCGAGCACGAGCACCGCTACGACGTGGTCGCCAACGTCGACCCGGACCACGTGCCGCTGCCGAACTTCCTGGAACGCACGCTCGGCTACTTCCGCGACCCGGACGTCGCGTTCGTGGTGACCCCCCAGGTGTACGGCAACATGCACCAGAACTTCGTCGCCCACGGCGCCTCGGTGCAGCAGTACCTCTACAACGGGCTGATCGCCCGTGGCGGCAACGGCCTGGACGCGCCGCTGCTGACCGGCACCGGGCACCTCTACCGGCCGGCGGCCTGGCGGACCATCGGCGGCTACCAGGACTCGATCATCGAGGACCACCTCACCAGCATCCGCGTGCACGCCGCCGTCAACCCGGCCACCGGCAACCGGTGGAAGGGCGTCTACACCCCGGACGTGGTGGCGCTCGGCGAGGGACCGACCTCCTGGGCGGACTACTTCAATCAGCAGAAGCGCTGGGCGGCCGGGATCTGCGAGATCCTGCTCCGGCGCGAGCTGCGCACACCGCGCGACCTGCCGTCCCGTCGTCGCTGGCAGTACCGGCTGCTCCAGTTCTACTACCCGAGCGTGGCGGTGAGCCTGCTGCTGGGTAACGCGGCCACCGCGCTGTACCTGCTGACCGGCGTCGACGCGGGTCGCCTCGACCCGCAGGTCTGGGCGACGCTGTGGGGGTCCACCATCGGCACCTGGTTCCTGCTCTGGCTGTGGCTGCGCCGCTTCAACATCGCCCCGCACGAGCGGGAGGAGGTGGGCATGGCCGGCATGGCGCTCGCGCTGTTCGCCGGACCGGTCTACGTGGCCGCGGCGGTGGGCGCCCTGCTGCGCCGCAAACTCGGCTTCGTGGTCACCGCCAAGGGCGCGCTGCGCACCGTCGAGTCGCCGCGTACGTTCCGGCTGCACCTGTGCTGGGCGCTTGCCGCCGCCGGACTGCTCGCGGCGAGCTTCGCGCTGGACCACGACTACCCGCTGCTGCGGGTCTGGCCGGCGCTGACACTGCTGACCGGGCTCGCGCCGCCGTTGATCTCCTGGGTGGAGAGTCTGCGGGCGCGCCGGGACCGGGTCGCCGGCGTGACCCGGGAGCCCCAGGTGGTGCCCCGGACCGTGGCCGAGGGTGGTGTGCCGTGCTGAGGCCGACGCTGCCCCGGATGGGCCTGGCGCTGGCCGGAGTGCTGCTGCTCGCGTACGCCTTCGTGGTGGCGCCGGGCGCGTGGCGCGACCCGGCCACCGACGCCGCGGTGCGGCGGCCCGCCCCGGCGACGCCGCAGGCGAGCACCGACGTGCCGGCGGCGGTCGTGCCGAGCCCGCGCGGCGGCCCGTTCCCGCCGGCCGGGCAGGCGTTCTTCGGGGTGATGACCGACAAGGGACCGTACGACTTCGCGCCGGTCGACCGGTTCGCCGACGCGGCAGGGCGGTCGCCGCAGGTGATGCTCTTCGGCGCCGACTGGGCGTCGGCCGCGTTCGACCGGAGCCTGTTCGACCGGATCGCCGAGCGGGGCATGATGCCGATGCTCGGCTGGGAGCCGTGGGACCACACGGTCGACAAGGCGGCCCGCCGCACCGGCCTGACCGACAGGCAGATCGACCGGCTGCGCGCCACCCAGCCGGACTACCGGCTGGCCCGCATCGCGCGCGGCGACTTCGACGCGTACGTGCGCTCCTGGGCCGACGGCGTCCGGTCGCTGGGCTACCCGGTGGCGATCCGCTTCGCGCACGAGATGAACGGCGACTGGTACCCGTGGTGCGAGCGGGCCAACGGAAACCGCCCCGGCGACTACGTCCGGGCCTGGCGGCACGTGCACGACCTCTTCGCCGCGGCCGGCGCCACGAACGTCACCTGGGTGTGGAGCCCGAACGCCCGCTGGGACAAGACGACCGCCGGGCTCACCGGCCTCTACCCGGGCGACGAGTACGTCGACTGGGTCGGTGTCACCGGCTACTACGGCAGCGGCGCCTTCACCAAGACGTACTGGTCGTTCGACCAGATCTTCGGCCCGACGATCGCGGAGATCCGCAAGGTCACCGGCAAGCCGCTCGTGGTCACCGAGACCGGCGCCGCCGACGCCGCCGGGCACAAGGCCCGGTGGATCCGGGACACGTTCCGCGCCCTGCCCCGCTATCCGAACCTGATCGGGCTGATCTGGTTCGAGGTGGACAAGGAGAAGGACTGGCGCATCGCCGGCTCGCCGGCGGCGGCGACCGCGTTCGCCGAGGCGGTGGCCGCCGAGCGCTACGACGTGACCTGGTCACCGGCGGTGCGGCCACGCGAAGGCCCCTGACCTGGAGCCGTTCCTCGCCCCCGAGCACGAGATGTACGCCGCCGTCCAGGCGGACCTGCCGGACTGGCTGGACCGCTCGGAGGAGTGGCTCAGCGCCACCCAGATCCGGCTGCTGCGCGACATGCCGCACCTCAATGAGTGCGCTGGCCGAGCAGCTCTGGCCGGAGCGGCAGTCGTGGCTGCCGGAGGACGTCTTCATCGGCGGCTACCGAAGTGCGGGCCAGTGCTCCGGCCTTCAGGCCAGGGGGGAAGGCCCGCGCTGGGAGGGCCGCCAAGGCCCGAGCAGTGCCTTAACCTCGCGCCCGCTCGTTCTGCTCGGCCACGGGGACCGGCACGATGGCAGCGATCCGGCGTCCGTGGTTGGTCACGTAAAGGGTCTTGCCGTAGACGGCGACGCCGTTGAGCGCTCCGGCGAGCGTCTTGCGCAGCTCGCGGACGCTGATCTCATTTTCGCGGGTGTCACTCATAGTCGCCATCGTAACCTTGTGTACACTTGTGTGTGTGCAGCTCCGGTACAACTACCGCGTGTACCCGACGCCTGGCCAGCAGATCGAGCTGGCGCGGGCGTTCGGGTGCGCGCGGGTTGTGTTCAACGACGGGCTGCGCCTGCGTCAGCAGGCCCGGGAGGCGGGGGAGAAGTACATCTCCGACGGGGAGCTGTCCCGGCGTCTGATCACCGAGGCGAAGGCGACGCCGGAACGCGCGTGGCCGGGAGAGGTTTCCACCGTGGTGTTGCAGCAGGCACTGGCGGACCTGAACACCGCGTACCGCAACTTCTTCAACTCGATCACGGGCAAGCGCAAGGGCCGCAAGGTCGCACCTCCCCGGTTCCGCTCCCGCAAGGACAACCGGCAGGCCATCCGCTTCACGAAGAACTCCCGGTTCAAGGTCCTCGACAACGACCGGCTGCGGTTGCCGAAGATCGGCGACCTCGCAGTCCGCTGGTCCCGGACGCTGCCCTCAGACCCGTCATCGGTGGCGATCATCCGGGATGCGGCCGGACGGTACTTCGCGTCGTTCGTCGTGCAGACGGGCGAGGACGAGGCGTTACCGCCGGTCGACTCCGAGGTCGGGATCGACCTGGGCCTGACCCACTTCGCGGTGCTCTCGGACGGCACGAAGGTGGCGGCGCCGACGTTCCTGCGCCGGGCCGCGCGCAAGCTCAAGCGGTTGCAACACGACCTGTCCCGCAAGCAGAAGGGCTCGGCCAACCGCAAGAAGGCCGTCGTCAAGGTCGCACGGGCGCACGCCCGGGTGGCCGACATGCGGCGGGACTGGCAGCACAAGCTGTCCACGGCGATCATCCGCGAGAACCAAGCGGTGTACGTCGAGGACCTGTGCGTCGTCGGTCTCGGCCGGACGCGGCTCGCGAAGTCCGTGCACGACGCGGGCTGGGCCAGCTTCACCGCCATGATGGAGTACAAGGCCGCCCGGTACGGACGCACCTTCGGCCGGGTGGATCGGTTCTTCCCGTCCACCCGCATGTGCTCCGACTGTGGCCGGATCAACGAGAAGATGGCGCTCAACGTCCGAGCGTGGGACTGCCCCTGCGGGGCAGCCCACGACCGGGACGTGAACGCCGCGAAGAACGTCAAGGCCGCCGGGCAGGCGGACTTCAACGCCCGTGGAGCGCACGTAAGACCGGGGCTCGTCCCGGCGGCGCGCAACGAAGCGGGAACCCACCCGGACGCCGCGTGTTCCACGCGCAGCGTGGAGGGAATCTCCGTCCCTTAGGGCGGAGAGGATGTCAAACCATCTCGGCGCAGGACCCGCCCGAGGTGATCATGATGGAGCGGGAGCGGCAGGCGAGGTCGCTACCCCGCCAGGAGCAGATGGTGGCTCTGTACGAGGAGGAGCAGCGGGTGATGCGCGAGTGGGTGCCACTGGCCCAGTTCGGCGTACCGGACGAGGAGTACGTCAACGCGCGGTTCCTGATCCGCCACGACGACCTCGCCGCCCGGCGGTTCGACCGGGTGCTGTCCTTCTGCGAGTTCACCGAGTGACAGCCGGAGCGGCTCAGACCAGCGTGCGGACCGCCCGCAGCGCCGCCTCCACATCCTGCTCGCCGTTCGCGATCGTCGCGCCGAAGCGCAGGTACGACGGCCGGTAGGGCGTGCTGCTGGCGATCACGCCGGCCGACCGCAGCCGGTCCACCGCCCGGTCCGCCGGCACGCCCGGCACCTCGCAGCAGACCACCCCGGCGGACAGGTCGGCGTCGCGCGGCGTGACCAGCCGGACGCCCCGGATCCCGGCCAGCCCCTCCTTGAGGAGGTCCGCGAGTTCCCGGGTGCGCCCGGCGACCCGGGCCGGGCCGATGCGCCGGTGGAACGCGAACGCGTCGGCGAGCGCCCAGCGGTGCTCGAAGCTGTGGTAGCCGCCGGGCGTGTGCGCCGGGCCCGGTGGCACGGGCTGCCCGCCGGTGCCGCCGGCGAGCCAGCGACCGATGCCGCGCCTGTCGAAGCTGGGGATCACCGGCGTCATCCGGGCCCACGCCCGCTCGGCGGCCCAGACCAGGCCGGTGCCGCGCGGCCCGAGCAGCCACTTGTGGCAGCCGGAGACGAGCACGTCGCAGCCGAGCTGCTCCGGTGTGGACGCGTCGGCGCCGAAGCCGTGCACCGCGTCGAGGCAGAGCAACGCCTCCGGGCTGCGCTCGCGGACCGCCTCGGCCAGCCGGCGTACCGGCAGCTTCACGCCGGTGCTGGAGTGCACCCAGGTCAGCGCCACCACCCGGGTACGCGGCGTGAGCGCCGCGGTCAGTCCCGCGACCATCTCGTCCGCCCCGGCCGTGGCCGCGTCGCGGTAGAGGCGGGCCCGGCGTACTGTCACCCCGTCGCGTTCGGCGCGCAGCCGCAGCGACTCGTGGGTGGCGTAGAAGTCGTGCTCGGTGGTCAGCACCTCGTCGCCCGGTCGCAGTCGGATCGCGCTGTAGACCAGGCCGAGGCCCATGGTCGTGGAGTCGGTGAGCGCGATGTGGTCCGAGCGGGCGCCGAGGTGCCCCGCCGCCGCGGCGAGCACTGCCCGGTCCAGCCGTTCCTCGTTCGCGGCCAGGTAGCCGGAGGCGTCCCGGTCGAGGCCGGCGCGGTGGGTGGCCACGGCGGCCCGTACCGGGGCCGGGTGCGGGGCGAAGACGAACGTGGCCAGGTGCGCCCGGGAGCGGTCGAGCGCGAACTGGGCGCGGACGCTGTCCCAACTGGCCGGATCCAGGGCGGGCGCGTCGTCGGACACCGCGGTCCCGGCCGCCGGGCGGTCCGGGTCGCAGCCGGTGGCCAGGCCGGTGACGCCCGCCGCCGCTGTGGCGCCGAGCAGGTGCCGCCGGGTCAGGCGCCGTCGGGTCGGATGCATGGGGTCAATCGTCCGCTGTGCATGTCACGGCCGGGTCACCGCCCCGGGACCGGTGATTTCACCGATGCGCGTCGGCGGTCCGGGCACGGATGCTGACGCATGTCGATGTAATTCCGGCGCAAGGAGTGACCGACGTGCCCACCGCCCGTTCCCGTACCCCCGTCCGTGCCCTCGCCCGTCTCGCCGTGGCGGCACTGCTCGCCACCGGCGGCGCCCTCGCCGTCCCGGCCGCGGCGAGCGCGGCCAGCCCCTACGAGCGCGGCCCGGCGCCCACGAGCGCCATCCTGGAGGCCAGCCGCGGCCCGTTCGCCACCTCGTCGATCAACGTCTCCTCGTTGAGCGTGACCGGCTTCGGCGGCGGCGTCATCTACTACCCGACCAGCACCGCCGAGGGCACCTTCGGCGCGGTCGCCATCTCGCCCGGCTACACCGCCTCCTGGTCCAGCCTGAGCTGGCTCGGACCGCGGATCGCCTCGCACGGCTTCGTGGTGATCGGCATCGAGACCAACACCCGGCTGGACCAGCCGGACAGCCGGGGCCGCCAGCTCCTGGCCGCGCTGGACTACCTGACCCAGCGCAGTTCGGTGCGCGGCCGGATCGACTCCTCCCGGCTGGCAGTGGCCGGGCACTCGATGGGTGGCGGCGGCAGCCTGGAGGCCGCGGCGGCCCGGCCGTCGTTGCAGGCCGCCGTCCCGCTCGCGCCGTGGAACCTGGACAAGACCTGGTCCGACGTACGGGTGCCGACGCTCATCATCGGCGGCGAGAGCGACAGCGTGGCACCGGTGGCGAGCCACTCGATCCCGTTCTACAACAGCATCCCGGCGTCCTCGGAGAAGGCGTACCTGGAGCTGAACGGCGCGAGCCACTTCTTCCCGCAGACCGTGAACACGCCGACGGCGAAGCAGACGGTCGCGTGGCTGAAGCGGTTCGTCGACGACGACACCCGCTACGAGCAGTTCCTCTGCCCGGGCCCGACCGGGTCGGCGATCGAGGAGTACCGCAACACCTGCCCCAGCTCCTGATCCCCTCCGCTCCCGGGGTGGTCGCCACGGCGGCCACCCCGGGAGCGTGTCCGCCTCTTTTCCGACGGGTTGCCCATCTGTGACACTGCATGCATGGTTTCTGCATCGACAGTGCATATAGCCTTGCGGGGCCGGGACGACGAGTGCGACGCGATCCGCCGGCTCCTCGACCGCGACGACGGCGGCGCCCTGCTGTTCCACGGGCCGCCCGGCTCCGGGCGCAGCGCGCTGCTGGCGTACGCCCGCAGGTGGGCCGGGCAGCGCGCGGTGCTCGCCGGCGGCGGCCTGGCCGACGAGGCGACACTGCCCTACGCCGGGCTGCACCGCCTGCTCGACCCGGTGCTGGACGCGGACACCGCACTCCCGGTGCGGCAACGCCGGCTGCTGCGCCGGGCGCTGGGCGGCGACGGGTGCCCGGCCGAGCAGCGGCTGGCCCTGGCCGCGGCGGTGCGGTCCCTGCTCGCCGCCGTGGCGGCGGACCGCCCACTGCTGTGCACGGTGGACGACCTCGACACCGGCGATCCGCAGAGCGCCTGGACGCTGGCCGTGGTGGCGCGCCGGCTGCGCCGGCTGCCGGTGGCGATGCTGCTGACCGCGACCGCCCCGGCCACTGTCGACGGTGTGCCGGCCCACGGGCTGCGTCCGCTGGACGCCCACGAGTGCCACGCGATGCTCGCCGGACTGCGGGAGCGGCCACCCGCGCCGGTGGCCGCCGCACTGGCCGCGCTCAGCCGGGGCAGCCCGGCCGCGCTCGCCGACCTGGCCGGCACGCTCACCCCCGCCCAGTGGCGGGGCGAGGCGCCGCTGCCCGACGCGCCGCCGGTGGACGGCGCGCTCGCCGCCGCGTACCGGGCCCGCCTGGACCGGCTGCCGGTGCCGACCCGGCGGATGGTGCTGCTCGCCGCGCTCGACCCCGGAGACGACCCGGGCACGCTGGTGCGCGCCGCGTGGGCGGCCGGCCTGACCGTCGAGGCGCTCGCCCCCGCCGAGGCCGCCGGCCTGCTGCGCACCGGGCCCGGCGGGGCGACGTTCCCGCACCCGCTCGCCCGTACGATGATCACCGCCGTCGCGCCGCTCGCCGACCTGCGCGCGGCCCACCTGCTGCTGGCCGGCACGCTCGCCGAGGGCGCGCTGGGCCGGGCGCTGCGCCACGCCACCGCCGCCGACTGTCCCTCCGACGTGCTCGCCGCCGAGCTGACCGCGGCTGTCGACGAGGTGCCGGACCGCGCCGCCGCGGCGGTCGTGCTGCGCCGCGCCGCCGAACTGAGCCCCGACCCCGGCCGCGCCGCCGAACTGACAGTCGCGGCCGCGCGGTGCGCCTGGACAGCAGGCGACCCGGACCAGGCCCGAGGGCTGCTGCGACGCCTGCCCGGCGCGTCGCCCGCCGAGGGCCGGGCCGACCTGCTCCGCGGCGACATGCAGCTGCGCTGCGACGCGCCCGCCGCCGCGGTCGCCACGCTGCTGGGCGCCGCCGACGCGGTCGCGCCGGCCGACCGGCGGGCCGCGCTGCTGGCGCTGGTCCGGGCCGGCGAGGCCATCTGCGTCACCGGCGACCAGTACCGGTACGCCGAGGTGGCCCGCCGGGCCGAGGCGCTGCGGCGGCCCGGCGACCCGCCCGAACTCGACCTGCTGGCCACGTTCGCCTCGGGCGTCGGGGCGACGCTGCGGGGTGACCACGGGCGCGGCGGCCCGGCGCTGCGCCGGGTCGTCGTCATCGGCGGCCGGCTGACCGGGCCCGCGCTCACCCCCGGCGCGCTCGTCTGCGCCGCCGCAGCCGCCCTGCTGGTCGCCGTGGACGGTCCCGCGCACCGGCTCGCCGGCCGGGCGGTGGAGGTGGCCCGCGCACGCGGCGAGCTGTCGCTGCTGCCCCGGGCGCTGGAGCTGCGGGCCGTCGCCGAATACTGGCTGGGCCGGCACGAGGCCGCGGCGGAGACCGCCCGCGAGGGCGTACGCGCCGCTCGCGCCGGCGGCCAGCACGTGTGCGCCCAGGTGCATCTCGGCATCCTCGCCGTGCTGGCCGCGGTACGCGCCGACCGGGACGCCGCGCTGGCCCGGATCGCCGAGATCGGTGACGGGGCCGCGCCGGGGAGCCGGCCGGACGCGTACGCCCGCTGGGCGCTCGGCGTACTGGACCTGATCGACGGCCGGTACGCCGACGCGGTGGCCCGGCTGTCCGCGCTGGCCCGCACCCGCACCGGCCGGGGGCAGGTGCTGGTCCAGGTGATGGCCACGCCGTACCTCGTGGAGGCCGCCGCCCACGACGGCGGGCGGCCGGCCGCCGCGCTCGCCGTGTTCGACCACTGGGCCAGCAGTACGGCGAGCCCGTCGCGGCGGGCGCTCGCCGCGCGCTGCCGGGCGCTGCTCGCGCCGCGCGGCGGTCCGGAGGCCGAACGCGAGTTCCACGCGGCGCTGCGGCTGCACCCGGCCGACACCGACCGGTTCGAGCGCGCCCGCACCGAGCTGCTGTTCGGCCGCGAGCTGCGCCGCCGGCGCCGGCCCCGGGACGCCCGCGCGCACCTGCACCGGGCCCGGGAGGCGTTCACCCTGCTCGGCGCCGCCGTCTGGGCCGACCGGGCGGGGGAGGAACTGCGCGCGGCGGGGGAGTCGGTCGGGCCGGTGCGGCACGGCCCGGAGCAGTTGCTGACCGGGCAGCAACTGCACATCGCCCGGCTGGTCGCGGAAGGGGCGACCAACCGGGAGATCGCCACCCGCATGTGCCTGTCCACCCGGACCGTCGACCACCACCTGCGCAACGTCTTCCACCGGCTGGGCGTGCGCTCGCGTACCGAACTGGCCCGACTGCTGTCCTGACCGCCCGCCGCCGTCGGGCACCCGCGCGGCGCCGGTCGCCGCCGGGCCGGGTGCGCCGCCGGGGTCAGCGCAGTGCGGCCACCGCGGCGTCCGCGCCGCCGCGCCAGAGCACGCCGGCCTCGGTGAAGCCCGCCGCGCGCAGCGCGTCCAGGTGCCACGCCGCGGGCGGGTTCCACTCCGGGCTGTGCCCGGTCGGGTAGATCTGCCGCCGCTTCTCCACGAGCGGCCCGAGCACCGGATCGTCGGCCGCCTGCTCCCACCAGTCCGACCAGGACAGCGCCGCGCCCGCGCGGTGCCGGGCCGCCCGCTGCTCGCCGGCCCGCGTGTGCAGCCGGTCGGTCAGCGTCGGCATCCCCTCGTCGGGCATGTGGTCGGCGTTGACGAACACCCCGCCGGGGCGCAGCACGTCGCGGATCTCGCCGTACAACCGCGCGAGGCGCGGGCCGTCGAGCCAGTGCAGGGCGGTCGCGGTGAGCACGGCGTCGTAGTCGCGGTGCGGCAGCGCGGCGGCCCAGTCGGGCCGGTTGAGGTCGGCGGTCACCACAGTGGCCCGCCCGGCCAGCGCCGCCTCGGCGAGGGTGAGCAGCACCGGGTCGAGGTCGAGCACCGTCACCTCGGCGTCCGGCCGGCGGGCCAGCGTCCGCAGGCTGATCGATCCGGTGCCGCCGGCCAGGTCGAGCACCCGTGGCGGCCGGTCGCCGGCGACCGCCTCGACGGCGTCGAGCATCGCCGCGAAGCGGTGCTCCCGGTCGGGCAGGTACGCCTCCTGCTGCCGGTCCCAGCTCTCCTGCCAGGCCCGCACATCCAAATCGTAAGGAGTCATGCCGCTCACGATAGTTACCGCTGATGGACCTGTCGAGACTTGTTGCCAAAGTTTTGCAATAAGCGCCGCCGTCCCGGCGGCGTCACCGGGACCGGACGTGCGGCGGGTCGACGGTGACGAGCGGGTGACGCGCGCTGCGGCAGGGTCGCGGCACGACGACGGCACCGTTCGAGGGGGCTGCATGATCAGGACGATGCTCCGGCTGCGCGCGCGCACCGGCTGCGAGCCCGCGGTCGGGCCGGCCTTCGAGACGGTCGCCGGGCAGCTCGGCGCGCTGGCCGGCAACCTGCGGCACGAGCTGCTGCGCGACGCCCTCGACCCGCGCGGCTTCGTCGTCGTCACCGAGTGGGCCGACGACGCGGCACTGCGCGCGTACCGGCGGGGGCCGGTGGCGGCCCGCCTGGCCGACCTGCTCCGGCCGCTGACCGAGCCGGACGGCGACCCCGGCTACCCGCTGATGCGCGAGACCGGGGACGGGACGGGTCCGGTCTACGTGGACGTCGAACTGACAGTGCCGCTCGACCGGCTTGCCGAGTTCCACAGCGGCTACCCCGAGGTGGTCCGGCGGATGGCGGCGATACCCGGCTACCGCCGCGAACAACTGCTGCGGGAGCCCGGCTCGGACATCCACCACATCTTCGCCGAGTGGGACGGCGCCGCGCCGTTCCTCGCCTGGATCGGCGACCCGGCCCACGCCTCGGCGCAGGCCGGGCCGATCGCGCCGTTCCTTCTCGACATCCGGCGCCGGCTGTTCCACGTCGTGCCCGACGCGGACGGCCGCCGACAACCCACCACGGGCTGGGAGGCCGACGTGCACAGGACAACAGACGTACTCGTCGTCGGGGCGGGGCCCACCGGGCTGACCGCCGCCGTCGAACTGGCCCGGCGGGGCATCGACTGCCTGGTGATCGACAAGCAGGCCACCCCGCCCGGCCACGCCGACAAGGCGATCGGTGTGCACTGCCGGACCATGGAGATCTGGGAGGAGCAGGGCGTCGTCCGCGAGGCCATGGACGCCGGCATCTGGCTCACCGGCAACACGGTCTTCGTCAACGGCGAGCAGACCCACCGGATGAGCTGGGAACTGCCCGGCCTGCCGTACGCCCACCTCGGCCTGCCGCAGTACGAGACCGAACGGATCCTCACCGCCCGGCTGGCCACGCTCGGGGTCCGCCCGCAGCGCGGTGCCGAACTCGTCGACTTCACCCAGGACGCCGACGGCGTGACCGCCACAGTCCGCACCGCCGACGGCGGCACCGAGACGGTACGCGCGGCGTACCTGGTCGGCGCCGACGGCGCGCACAGCCGGGTACGGGAGCGGCTCGGGCTCACCTTCACCGGCGGGCTCGGCCGGTTCCCGCAACTGTTCATGCTGGTGGACGTCGACGTGGACTGGGACATGCCGGACGGGCACCTGCTGCGGTTCCTGCACATGACCGACGGGCAGATGGACGGGATGCTCGTCTGCGTACCGCTGCGCGGCGAGCACCGCTACCGCATCGCCACCCTCGCCCCGCCCCGGTTCTTCGCCCAGACCGGCGGACGGGACGCCCCGCCCGGGTTCAGCGAGGAACTCGACGAACCGACGATCGAGGACGTGCAGGCCGCGCTGGACCGCCTGGCACCGCCCGGCACCCGGGCGAGCAACCTGCGCTGGTCGTCGGTGTTCCGGATCAGCCACGGCATCGTCGACCGCTACCGCGACGGTCGGGTGTTCGTCGCCGGGGACGCCGCCCACCTGCACCCGCCGGCCGGCGGACAGGGCATGAACACCGGCATCCAGGACACCTGGAACCTCGCCTGGAAGCTCGCCCTGGCGGTACGCGGTCTCGCCGCGCCCGGCCTGCTCGACAGCTACGAGACCGAGCGGCGGCCGGAGGGCGAGGAGATCGTCGGCCGGGCGGTACGGATGGCCGGCACCGAGGAGGTGGACCGCGCCGACCTGGAACGGCAGTTCCTCCAGGAGATGTCCATGCTGCTCAGTTACGCCGGCAGCCCGCTGGTCGGGGAGACCGTCGCCGACCCGGCCGCGCTCGGTGACGCGCCCCGCCCCGGCGACATCGCGCCCGACGTCGACGGGCTGCGCCGGCGCGGCGTCGGCCACCCGCTGCGGCTGCGCGATCTGACCCGGGGCACCCGGCACACGCTGCTGCTCTACGCCGACCGCACGGTCGACGCGGGGCAGTTGGCCGCGTTCACCGGCCTGTGCGCCGACGCGCGCCGGCTCGCCGGCGGGGAAGTCGAGGCGTACCTGCTGCTCGACCCGGACGCCGACGAACCGCGACTGCTCGACCCGCCCGTGGTGCGCGACGCCGAGCGCCGCTTCCGCGCCGCGTACGGGCTGGACGGCACCGGCCTGTACCTGATCCGCCCGGACGGGCACATCGGGTTCCGGGGCGCGCCGGTCGACCCCGACGCGCTGCGCAAGCACCTGCACCTGGTGTTCGGGAGCGCCCGGTGAGCCGGGTCCGGACCGTGCTGTCGATGCGGACCCGGGAGGGCTGCGAGGAGCGCTTCGAGGCGGAGTGGCTCACCGCCGCCGCACAGATCCGCACCCTGGACGGCTGCCTGCACCAGGACCTGGTCCGCGACGCCGACGACCCGCGCAGCTATCTGATCATCAGCGACTGGGCGGACCGCGAGCGGCTCGACGCGTTCGGGCGCAGCTCGCACCGGGACCGGCTGCTGAGCATCATCCGTGAGCTGCGGGAGTCCGCCGACCGGCACACCTACCAGGTGCTGCACAGCGTGACCGGCGGGCCGGGGGAGGGGCGATGACCGACGACGTGGTGCCGGCGAGCGAACTCTACACCGACGCGTTCGCTGCCGACCCGTACCCCACCCTGGCCCGGCTGCGCGCCGAGCGGCCGGTCTGCCCGGTCGGCTCGCCGCGCTTCGACTCCTGGCTCATCACCCGCTTCGACGACGCCCGCACCGCGCTGACCGACCCGCGCCTGTCCAAGGACCTGTACGGACCGGAGCAGCACTACCTGAAGATCTTCGGCCCGAACTCCGAGGGTCTGAACCGCAACATGCTCAACTCCGACCCGCCCGAGCACACCCGGCTGCGCCGGGTGGTGTCGCAGGCGTTCGCGCCCCGGCGGATCGAGGCGCTGCGCCCCCGGGTGGCGTCGATCGTCGACCAGCTCATCGACAAGATGGCGCCGCACGGCGAGGCGGACCTGATGCACGACTTCGCCATCCCGCTGCCGATGACAGTCATCTGCGAACTGCTCGGCGTGCCGCCCGTCGACCACGGCCGGGTGCTCGACTGGACCCAGGTCATCCGCACCTCCGGCTCCACCAGCCGGCCTCCCGCGCAGGAGCGGGCGGCGGTGCAGGAGGCCCAGCTCCGGCTGCACCACTACCTGGCCGGGCTGGTCCGCGCCAAACGCGACGACCCGGCCGACGACATCATCGGCGCGCTGATCAAGGCGGTCGACCAGGACGGGACGCTGTCCGAGGCGGAACTGGTCACCACCACGTTCCTGCTGCTGTTCGCCGGGCACCAGACCACCGCCGACTTCCTCGGCAACGCCGTACTGGCCCTGCTGACCCACCCCGAGCAGATGGAACTGCTGCGCGCCACGCCGCGTCTGCTGCCCGCCGCGATCGAGGAGCTGTTGCGCTTCGACGGGCCGCTGCCCGTGGCCAGCCCGCGCATCGCCACCGAGGACGTCGACTACCAGGACGTACGCATCCCGCGCGGCGCGATCGTCGGGGTCGCGATCAACGCGGCCAACCACGACCCGGCGCACTTCGCCGACCCGGACCGGCTGGACCTGCGCCGCGTCCGGGGCCCGCACCTCGGGTTCGGTCACGGCGTCCACTACTGCCTGGGCGTCTCGCTGGCCCGGATGGAGGCCGAACTCGCGCTCGGCGCGCTGCTGCGCCGGCTGCCCGGACTGCGTCTCGGCGTGCCGCTCGCCGAGGTGCGCCGGCTCCCCGCCGCCTCGCCGTTCCGCGGCCTGCTGGAACTGCCTGTCACCTTCACCGCGTGACGGCGCCGCCGTCCGAACCCACCCACCAAGGAGCAGTCATGGTCTTCCGCAACGTGATCGTCTGTCACATGGTCCCCGGCAGCGAGCAGATCGTCGGCGGCGTGTTCGGCCACTACGACCAGGCCACCCGGCCGCAGGACCTGGGCGTCATCGGCCGGTACCTGCTGTCGCACCACGACCTCTACATCCACGTGATCGAGCGGGAGCAGGACCCGCGGATCTCCGGGCAGACCCGCGGCCTGCCCGCCTTCCAGAAGATCGCCGAGGAGATCGGCCCGTACGTCACGCCCTACCCGCGCTACTGGAAGAACCCGTCGGACTCGGTGGCGAAGGAGTTCTACCACTGGGCGCCCGAGGGCGAGCCGCCCGCCGACACCACGCTCACCGTGATCGTCGGGCGGATCAAGCCGGGCGCCGAGCCGGACGTGGCACGGGTCTTCGCCGAGTCCGACGCCGGGTCGCTCCCGGCCGACCTCGGGGTCACCGGGCGCTGGCTCTACTCGATCGACGACGTCTACGTGCACCTGCTCGAACAGGAGTCGTCGGCGGCCGAGGCCACCCGGGACCAGCACGGCGACAAGCCCGCGTTCGGCAAGGTGATGCAGGACCTGGGCCCGTACATCGAGCCGTACCGGCCGGACCGGTGGCAGGGCCCGCAGGACTCGGTGGCCACCGTCTTCTACCGCTGGCAGGCCCAGGACTGAGCGCCCCGGACGCGACCACGAGCGGGGTTTACAACCCGGTGACCCTGTGCCAGCCTCGTGGGCGCGCTCCCACGATCGCCGGCGGTGGCACGTCTTCCGGGAGCCGGAGGGCGGTGCGCCGTGACGGCGGCGGTGGACGTCGAACTGGTGACGGCGGCACGCCAGGGTGACCGGGCCGTGCTCACCGCGCTTCTCGCCGCCCATCTGCCGCTGGTGTACAACGTGGTCGGACGCGCGCTGGCCGGGCACGCCGATGTCGACGACGTGGTGCAGGAGGTCATGCTCCGCGTCGTCGAGCGGCTGCCCACGCTGCGCGAGCCGGACCGGTTCCGCGCCTGGCTGGTCACCATCGCCATCCGCCAGGTCCGCGAACACGCCACCTGCCGGGCCGGGGCCCGCCAGGTGCCGCTGGATCCGTACGCGGAGGTGCCGGATCCGGACGCGGACACCGCGGGCGCGGCCCTGTCCGAGGTGGACCGGGACGCCCGGCGACGGGACGTGCTCTCCGCGGTCGCCTGGCTCGACGCCGACGACCGTGAGGTGCTCGCGCTGTGGTGGCGGGAGCTGGACGGGGAGCTGACCCGCGGCGACGTGGGCGAGGCACTCGGGGTCGGCGCCTCCCACGCGGCGGTCCGGATCCAGCGGATGCGCTCCCGGCTCGCGCAGGCGTACACCGTCCTGGCCGCGTGGCGGGCCCGGCCGCGCTGCCCCGGCCTGGCCGTCGCCGCTCGGGCGTGGGACGGCACGCTCGTGCCGCTGTGGCGCAAACGGCTGAGCCGGCATGTCCTGGCCTGCCCGGCCTGCCTCGCCGCGGGCGGACGCCGCGGCACGCCGGAGCAGATCCTGCCCGGCCTGGCCGGGCTGGCGGTGCCGGCCGGCCTGGCCGCCGGACTGCGCGCGGCGCTCGAAGCGCAACCGGCGGTGGTGGCGGTCCCGCCCGTGGCGCCGGCCGCGGTGGGCGGCCTGCGGCGGGCGTTGTCGTCGAAGGCGGCGGTCGCCGCCGGCACGGTCGCGGTCCTGGCCGTCACCGCGCTCACCCTTGCCGTGCGCCATGAGCCGGACGGCCGGGACGGTGTGGTGGCCGCCGCGCCCACGCTCCCGGTCCGGGGCGGGCCGTCGGCCGCCGCAACGCCGTCCGCCGCCCCGTCCGCCGTCCCGTCGCCGCGTCCGTCGCGTGCGCTCACCGGCGTGACCGACGCCGACATCGTCGTCGCCCCGGACGGCAGCGACGACGGCGACGGCAGCCTCCGCCGTCCGTACGCCACGCTGAACCGAGCGGCCGAGGTGGTCCGGCCCGGCCAGACCATCGCCCTGCGCGGTGGCACGTACCGGATGACCGAACCGGTGACCATCGGTACGGACGGCACGGCGGACCGGCGCATCGTGCTCAGCGCATACCGGGGCGAGCGGCCGGTGCTCGACGCCGCCGCGGTGCCCGCGGACGCCTGGGCCGTCACCCAGCGGACCGCCTGGTGGACCGTGCAGGACATCGAGGTACGCGGCTCCCGCAGCCACGCCTGGGTCTGCCGGGCCTGCTCCCACACCGTGTTCCGTCGCCTGTCCGTGCACGACAACGCCCGTTCCGGCCTGACGCTGCGCGACCCGGGCACAGTGGGCAACCAGGTGCTCGACAGCGACTTCTTCCGCAGCTACGACCCGGCGGACCCGGGCGGCGCCGGCGTGGGGCTCGCGGTCAAGTTCGGCGACGGCGCGGGCAACGTGCTGCGCGGCAACCGGACCTTCCACAACGCCGACGACGGCATCGACCTCGGCGGCTTCGCCGACCCGGTCACCGTGGAGCGGAACTGGTCCTACGGCAACGGGCAGAACCGGTGGGGCGTGACCGGCTGGGACAGCAACGGGTACGGCTTCTCGCTCGGCGGCGGGGAACCGGTCCCGGCCGGTCACCGGGTGCGGGACAACGCCGCCTGGGGCAACCGGGGGCACGGATTCGGTGTGGAGGCCAACGCCGGCCGGATCGACCTCACCGGCAACACCGCGTTCCGCAACGGTGGCGCCGGCTTCGACCTGACCGGCGCCGGCGGCACGGCTCGGTGGAACCTGGCCCTGGACAACCGGACGCCGGCCCGCGGCGGTGAGCGCGTCGCCGCCACCGGAAACTCGTGGGACGACGACGGCTGGAGCGCCGCCCGGCTGCGGTCCACCGATCCGCGGACGGCCGAGGGGCCCCGGCGCGCCGACGGGACGTTGCCGTCCACCGGCTACCTGGGCACCGGCACCCGGCTCGGCGCCGACCTGACAGCCCGCTGAGGCGTCCGGCGGAAAACCGGCGCGAGAAAAAGCGTTGTCGCGGCCGGACCGCCCCGTCTGTGTGGTGACGGGTAGCCGGGCAGCATCCGTCACCGGGCACCGGCCGCCGCCGTGAGGGCCGCCGCCAGCGATGGCGGTGACGGCGGAGGCCGACACACCGCACACCCAGGATCCCCGGGGAGAACCGTGAGACAACTCGTCCGACGACGGGCGGCGGCCCTGTTCGCCGTCCTCGTCACCACCACCGCGACCGCCGCCGTCGGCGTCGCCACCGCCGGCCCGTCCCAGGCCGCCGCGGGCTGCCAGGTCGGCTACCGGGTCACCGCGCAGTGGGCCGGCGGCTTCACCGCCGCCGTCACCATCCGGAATCTCGGCGACAGCCTCACCGGCTGGCGTCTCGGCTGGACGTTCCCGGCCGGGCAGTCAGTCACCCAGGCGTGGGGCTTCACCACCAGCTCGACAGGCGCGTCAGTGGTCGCGGCCAACGTCGACTGGAACGCCACCATCGGCACCGGCGCGAGCGTCGAGGCCGGGTTCAACGGCACCTGGAACGGCGTCACGAACCCGAGCCCGGCCACGTTCACGCTCAACGGCGTCACCTGTACCGGCTCGTCCGGCTCGCCCACGCCCACCGCCGCGCCGACGTCACCGCCGCCGACCGGCACGGCGACCGTGGCGGCCGACGGCACCGGCACCTACCGCACCGTGCAGGAGGCCGTCGACGCGGTGCCGGCGAACAACACCACACGGCGGGTCGTCACCATCAAGCCGGGCACCTACCGCCAGGTGGTGCGGGTGCCGTCGAACAAACCCCACATCACGTTCCGGGGACTCGGCACGTCACCGGCGAACACCGTGATCGTCTTCAACAACTCGGCGAACAGCAGCGGCACCTCCGGCAGCGCCAGCATGTTCGTCGACGGGTCCGACTTCGTGGCGGAGAACCTGACCATCGCCAACGACTTCGACGAGGGCTCGGTGACCAGCGGCCAGCAGGCGGTCGCGCTGCACCTCAACGCCGACCGTGCGGTGCTGCGCAACGTACGCCTCCTCGGTGATCAGGACACCTTCCTGGTCAACGACCGCACCCGGGCGTACGTGGTCGACTCCTACGTCGAGGGCACCACCGACTTCATCTTCGGCGGCGGCACGATCGTCTTCCACGCCTGCACCATCCACGAGAAGCGTTCCAGCGGCGGCACCGTCACCGCCGCCAGCACGGACGCCGCCAAGACGTACGGCTTCCTGTTCTACCGGTCGACGATCACCGGCACCGGGAACAACAACACCACCCTCGGCCGGCCGTGGCGCCAGGGCGCGCAGGTGCTCTACCGGGAGTCCACGCTCAGCGGCACGGTCCGCAACGTCCAGCCGTGGACGAACATGGGCGACGCCACCTGGCAGAACGCCCGCTTCTCCGAATACCGCAACACCGGCCCCGGCGCGACGGTCAACGGCAACCGGCCGCAGCTCAGCGACGCCCAGGCCGCCACCTACACACCGCAGAGATACCTCGCCGGCACCGACGGGTGGAACCCGTTGTGATCACGATGTTGGAGAACGGCATGACTGTCACGAAGAAGGGCCGGCCCTGGCGTACCGCGCTGGTGCTCGGCACGACCGCGGCGCTGGCGGCGCTCGGCGCGGTCACCGCGGTCACCGCCCAGGCGGCGGCCGGCTGCCGGGTCGACTACCGGGTCAGCAGCGAGTGGAGCGGCGGCTTCAACGCCGACGTGACGATCACGAACCTGGGCGACGCGGTGAACGGCTGGCGGCTGGCCTGGACGTTCCCGGCCGGCCAGCAGGTCACCCAGTCGTGGAACGCCACCGTTACGGCCGGGACGTCGAGCGTCACCGCGACGAACGTCGACTGGAACGCCGCCCTGCCGGCCGGGGGGAGCGTCTCGTTCGGCTTCACCGGCTCGCGCGGCGCCACGAACCCGGCGCCCACGGTGTTCACGCTCAACGGCACCGCCTGCACCGGCGGGGTCACCCCGACGACCGGTGCGCCGTCCCCGACGCCGACCGCGCCGCCGGCCGGTGTGCCGTACTCGAACGCGCCGGACGGGTTCGCCGGCGCGGCCGGCACCACCGGCGGGGCGGCCGGCGCCACGGTCACCGTGACCAGCCAGGCCGACCTGGAGCGGTACGCGGCGTCCAGCACGCCGTACGTCATCCGGGTCGGCGCGGCGATCACGGTCAGCCCGTACGGCCGGGAGATCCCGGTCGGCTCGAACAAGACGATCGTCGGAGTCGGGCGGAACGGGCAGATCGTCAACGGCGGATTCCACCTCGGCGCCGGCACCGCCAACGTCATCATCCGCAACCTGACCATCCGGGACACCCGGGTGGCCTCGGACGACCCGGACGACAAGGACTTCGACTACGACGGCATCCAGATGGACACCGCGAACCGGATCTGGATCGACCACAACACGATCACGCGGATGAACGACGGCCTGATCGACAGCCGGAAGGACACCACGAACCTGACCGTGTCCTGGAACGTCATCGCCGAGGGCAACAAGGCGTTCGGCATCGGCTGGACGGACAACGTCACCGCCCGGATCACCATGCACCACAACTGGATCCACGACACGAACGTGCGCAATCCCAGCACCGACAACGTCCAGTACGCCCACTTCTTCAACAACTACCTGCAGAACATCAGGGGGTACGGCAACTACTCCCGGGGCCGTACCAAGCTGGTGATCGAGAACAGCTACTACGAGAACGTGAAGGACCCCTACTACCGGGACGACACCGCGGAACTACGCCAGAGCGGCAGCGTCTGCGTCGGCTGCACCGGTCAGCGGGAGACCGGCGGCTCGGCGTTCACCCCGTCGAGTTTCTACTCCTACCGCCTCGACCCCGCCGCGCAGGTTCCCGCACTGCTGCGCACGTACGCCGGGCCGCAGGCCGCCATCGGGCAGTGACCGGGCCGGCCGGGACGGCGGCGCACCCGCCCCGCCGTCCCGGCCGGACGTCCCCCCACCGGCTGCCCGACCGGCAAACCCGCTCGCGGGCGTGGCCGACGGGTCAGGCTGGTGCGGGGGTGCCGGGTGCCGACGAAGGAGATCGTCCAGCACGTCGGGGCACTGCTCGACCTGGCCGGGGTGCTCGTCATCGCGGTCGGCGTCGCGGTCGCCACGGCGGTGTTCGCGGTGCGCTGCGCCCGGACCCGCCAGGTGGTCGCGCACTACCGGGCGTACCGGCAGGGGGTCGGCCGGGCCATCCTGCTCGGCCTGGAGTTCCTGGTCGGCGGCGACATCATCCGTACGGTAGCGGTGTCGCCCACCTTCACCAGCGTCGGCGTGCTGGCGCTGATCGTGCTGGTCCGCACGTTCCTGAGTTTCTCGCTGGAGGTGGAGCTGGACGGCCGCTGGCCCTGGCAGGGCCGTCCTCCGGCGGACCGGCCGAGCGTCGGCGCCCGCCCCCAGCGCTGACCACCGCGCCGACCGGACGCCGGCGGTTACCCCCAGGGGGTATGGTGGCGGATGGAGGTGACGCCCGATGGAGCACGGAACCGGCCACCACGGAGGCCACGACACCGGCGGCCACGGCGGCGGTCAGGACGACCACGGCGGCGGGCACGGCGCGCACGCCGGGCACGACCCGGAGCAGTTCCGCCGCCGCTTCTGGCTCAGCCTGGCGCTGACGGTACCGATCGTCGCCACCAGCCACATGGTGATGGACTGGTTCGGCTACTCGCTCGAGTTCCCGGGCGTGCGCTGGGTCGGCCCGGTGCTCGGCACCGTGGTGTTCGCGTACGGCGGCTGGCCGTTCCTCACCGGCGGGCTGCGTGAGCTGCGCGAACGTGCCCCCGGCATGATGCTGCTGATCTCGATGGCGATCGTCGTCGCGTACCTCGCCTCGGCCGCCACCAGCCTCGGCCTGTTCGATCTCGACTTCTGGTGGGAGCTGGCCGCGCTGGTCACCATCATGCTGCTCGGGCACTGGCAGGAGATGCGGGCGGTCGGGCAGGCGCGCGGCGCGCTCGGTGCCCTCGCGGCGCTGCTGCCCGACGACGCCGAGCGCCTGGACGACGCCGGGCGGCCGCATCCGGTGCCGGTCGGCGAGCTGCGGGTGGGCGACCTGGTGCTGGTGCGCCCCGGCGGGCGGGTGCCGGCCGACGGCCGGATCGTCGAGGGCGCCGCCGAGCTGGACGAGTCGATGATCACGGGGGAGTCGCGGCCGGTGGCCCGCGCCGCCGGGGACCGGGTGGTCGCCGG
Source organism: Micromonospora sp. RV43 (assembly GCF_001029515.1). Taxonomy (NCBI): domain Bacteria; kingdom Bacillati; phylum Actinomycetota; class Actinomycetes; order Micromonosporales; family Micromonosporaceae; genus Micromonospora; species Micromonospora sp. RV43. The sequence goes on from NZ_LEKG01000001.1 coordinate 96,534, forward strand.
CACCGTCGCCACCGACTCCACCCTCCGGGTACGCGTCGAGGCGGTCGGCGCGGACACCGCGCTGGCCGGCATCGGGCGGCTCGTCGCCGAGGCGCAGGCCTCCGGCGGGCGCGCGCAGGTGCTCGCCGACCGGTTCGCCGCGCTGCTGTTCTACCTGGCGGCGTTCGCCGGCCTCGCGACGTTCGCGGTCTGGGCGCTGCTCGGCGACCCCGACCAGGCGGTGGTACGCACCGTGACCGTGTTGGTGATCGCCTGCCCGCACGCGCTCGGCCTGGCCATCCCGCTGGTGGTGGCGCTGTCCACAGCGCTGTCGGCCCGCGCCGGCATCCTGGTCAAGGACCGGCTCGCGCTGGAGCGGATGCGCACCGTCGACACGGTCCTGTTCGACAAGACCGGCACGCTCACCACCGGCCGGCACACGGTGACCGGGGTGGCCTCCACCGGCGGGACGGACGAGGCGGTCGCCCTGGCGCTGGCCGGCGCGGTGGAGGCCGACAGCGAGCACCCGCTGGCCCGGGCGCTGGTGGCCGCCGCCGACGCCCGCGGCGCCCGTCCCGCCGCGCGCGGCTTCCGGGCACTGACCGGCCGGGGAGTGCGCGCCACTGTGGACGGCGTGGACTGGGCGGTCGGCGGTCCGGCGCTGCTGCGCGAACTCGACGCCGCGGTGCCGGACGACCTGGCCCGGGCCGCGCAGGAGTGGTCGGGCCGGGGCGCCGCGGTGCTGCACCTGGTCCGCCTGCCCGAGGGTGGCCCGCCGGAGGTGACCGCCGCGTTCGGGCTGGAGGACCAGGTCCGCCCGGAGGCGCGGGCCGCCGTGGCCGAGCTGCGCGACCTCGGCGTACGCAAGATCGTGATGATCACCGGCGACGCGCGCCCGGTCGCCGAGGCGGTCGCCGCCGACCTCGGGTTCCGGCCCGGCGTCGACGAGGTCTTCGCCGAGGTGCTCCCGGCCGACAAGGACAAGGCGGTGGCCGAGCTGCGCGGCCGGGGACTGACGGTGGCGATGGTCGGCGACGGCGTCAACGACGCACCGGCGCTCGCCCGCGCCGACGTCGGGCTGGCCATCGGCGCCGGCACCGACGTGGCGATCGAGTCCGCCGGGGTGGTGCTCGCCGGCTCCGACCCGCGCGGCGTCGGCGGCGTGATCCGGCTGTCCCGCGCGTCGTACCGGAAGATGCGGCAGAACCTGGCCTGGGCGGCCGGCTACAACGTGGTGGCGATCCCGCTCGCCGCCGGTGTCCTCGCCTGGGCGGGCGTCGCGCTCAGTCCGGCGCTGGGCGCGGTGCTGATGTCCGCCTCGACGATCGTGGTGGCGCTCAACGCCCAGCTGCTGCGGCGGGTCCGGATCACCCCGGCCGACTGAACCGCAGTTCCGGGCACCGAGGCGCATCGCGGCTCGCGGGTGCGAGCCACCACGCCCCTTCCGGCTCGCACCTGCGGGCCGCTAGGGTGAGCGCGTGACGGTGTTCCGGATCGGCGAGGCAGCCGAACTGCTCGGGGTCAGCGCGGACACGGTCCGCCGCTGGATCGACGCCGGCAAGCTGCCGGCCACCCGCGACGAGCACGGCCACCGGGTGCTCGACGGCGCCGACGTGGCAGCGTTCGTCCGCGCCCCCGGCCACCCCGAGCTGTCCTCAGCCCGCAACCGGCTGCGCGGCATCGTCACCGCCGTCGTCAAGGACACCGTGATGGCCCAGGTGGACATCCAGGCCGGGCCGTTCCGTGTGGTGTCGCTGATGAGCCGCGAGGCCGTGGACGACCTCGACCTCCAGGTCGGCTCCGTCGCCGTCGCGGTGATCAAGTCGACCACCGTCGTGGTCGAGCGCGCCCCCGCCACCACCCCCAGGGGAAGGACGAGCCCGTGACCGTACGGTGGATCCGCGCCGCGCTCGCCGCCGCGCTGGTGGGGGCGCTGGGCCTGACCGCCTGCGGCGGCGCGGACGAACCGGCCGGTCCCGACGGTGCCGGCCCGGTGACCGTGTTCGCCGCCGCCTCGCTCACCGAGTCGTTCACCACGCTCGGCAAGGAGTACGAGGCCGCCCACCCGGGCAGCAGCGTCACGTTCAACTTCGGCGGCAGCTCGGGCCTCGCCACCCAGATCACCCAGGGCGCACCCGCCGACGTGTTCGCCGCCGCCTCCCCGGCCACCATGAAGACGGTCACCGACGCCGGTGACGCCGACGGCGAACCTGCTGTGCTGGTCCGCAATCAGCTCGTCGTCGCCGTACCCCGTGGTAACCCGGCCCGGGTCGGCGGCCTGGCCGACCTCGCCCGCCCCGGCGTCAAGGTGGCGCTCTGCGCCGAGCAGGTGCCCTGCGGCGCCGCCGCGCGTACCGCCCTGGACGCCGCGGGCGTGCGGCTCACCCCCGCCACGCTCGAACAGGACGTCAAGGGCGCGCTGGCCAAGCTGCGTCTCGGCGAGGTCGACGCGGCACTGGTCTACCGCACCGACGTCCGCGCCGCACCCGGGCTCGACGCGGTCGAGTTCCCCGAGTCGGCGCGCGCGGTGAACGACTACCCGATCGTGGTGCTGCGCGCCGCCGGGAACCCGGCCGGCGCCCGCGCCTTCGTCGACTTCGTCCGCTCCGACGCCGGGCTCGCCGTGCTCACCGCCGCCGGGTTCCAGGCGCCGCCCGGCGCATGAGCCGCACCGTACGCCGGCAGCGGGTGCCGATCGCCCTGCTCGTGCCCGCCGGGCTCGGCCTGACCTTCCTCGTCCTGCCGCTCGCCGGCCTGCTGCTCCGGACGCCCTGGACCACGCTGCCCCAGCGGCTGGCCGAGCCGGGTGTGCTCACCGCGCTGCGGCTGTCGCTGGAGACCGCCACCGTCGCCACGCTGCTCTGCGTGGCGCTCGGCGTACCCCTGGCCTGGCTCTTGGCGCGGGTGGAGTTCCCCGGCCGGCGGCTGGTCCGGGCGCTGGTCACGGTGCCGCTGGTGCTGCCGCCGGTGGTCGGCGGCGTGGCGCTGCTGCTGGTCTTCGGCCGGCGCGGGCTGGTCGGGTCGTGGCTCGACGAGACGTTCGGCGTGACGCTGCCGTTCACCACCGCCGGGGTGGTGCTGGCCGAGGCGTTCGTGGCCATGCCGTTCCTGGTCATCGCCGTCGAGGGGGCGCTTCGCGGCGCCGACCCCCGGTACGAGGAGGCCGCCGCCACGCTCGGCGCCGGACGGTTCACCACCTTCACCCGGGTCACGCTGCCGCTCGTCGCCCCGGGCGTGGCGGCCGGGGCGGTGCTGTGCTGGGCTCGCGCGCTCGGTGAGTTCGGGGCCACCATCACGTTCGCCGGCAACTATCCCGGCCGCACCCAGACCATGCCGCTGGCGGTCTACCTGGCGCTGGAGACCGACCTGCAGGCCGCGATCGTGCTGAGCCTGATCCTGCTCACCGTCTCCGTGGTCATCCTCGCCGCCCTGCGCGACAAATGGGTCGGGACGACATGAGTGTGCTGGACGCGCATCTGGTCGCCGAGCGGGACGGGTTCACCCTCGATGTGCGGCTGCGCATCGCCGCCGGTGAGGTGGTGGCGCTGCTCGGCCCCAACGGCGCCGGCAAGACCACAGCGCTGCGGGTGCTCGCCGGGCTGCACCCCCTCACCGCCGGGCACCTCACGCTCGGCGGCGCCGACCTGGACCGGCCGGACCGCCGGGTGTGGACGCCGCCGGAGCGGCGGCCGGTCGGCGTGGTGTTCCAGGACTACCTGCTGTTCCCGCACCTCAGCGCGCTGGACAACGTGGCGTTCGGGCCGCGCCGCCGGGGCGCGGACAAGCGCGCCGCCCGCGCCCGTGCCCAGGAGTGGCTGGACCGGGTCGGCCTCGGTGACCAGGCCCGGCGCCGGCCCCGGCAGCTCTCCGGCGGGCAGGCGCAGCGGGTCGCGCTGGCCCGCGCGCTCGCCGTCGACCCGGCGCTGCTGCTGCTCGACGAGCCGCTCGCCGCGCTCGACGCCCGGACCCGGCTGGACACCCGCGCCGAACTCCAGCGCCACCTCGGCGCGCACCCCGGCGCGACGCTGCTCGTCACCCACGACCCCCTCGACGCCCTGGTGCTCGCCGACCGACTGGTCATCGTGGAGCACGGCCGGGTGGTGCAGGAGGGCGACGCCGCAACCGTCACGGCCCGGCCGCGCACCGACTACGTGGCCCGGCTGGTCGGCCTCAACCTGCACCGCGGCCGCGCCGACGGACACACCGTGACCGTCGGTGAGCTGACGCTCACCACCGCCGACACCGTCCACGGTGAGGCGTTCGTCGCGTACCCGCCGGCCGCCGTCGCGCTGCACCCGTCCCGGCCGGAGGGCAGCCCGCGCAACGTGTGGGCCGCCACCGTCACCGGCGTCCAACGCCACGGCGACAACCTGCGCGTGCAACTGGCCGGGCCGGTCGAGGTCGCCGCCGACGTCACGCCCGCCGCCGCGGCCCATCTCGGACTGATCCCCGGCCGCGCGGTCTGGGCGGCGGTCAAGGCAGCCGAGACGCGCGCCTATCCGGCGTGACCAACACCGCTGGTCGCGACGTGTCCGCAGGTGAGAGGTTTGATCTGCGCTCAACCGGTCACTGGGACGGTAGCGACGACGCAAAGGGGGACACGGTGCCCGACACGATCCGCAACAGGTCCAGTCTGGACGCCGACCTGCCACGGGGAGTCACCGACCCGTTGCTCTGGCGGGCCGCGTACGACGTTGCAGTCGCCCACCGGCCCGACGAGGCCGGCCGGTGCGAGAGCCTGCTGTGTGACGGTCAGGTCGCGCCGTGTGACGCGCTGACCGCTGCCCACCGCGCGATGGAACTGGCCGGGGACCGGCACGCCGACCGGGCCGATCCGGAGACCTGGCGTACGGAGCAGCGCCGGCGCGCCGCCTGAGCATCGGGTCGCGGGCGGTTCGAACCGCGGACGCCCCGCTTCCGTGTCTATGATCGACAACTCGGTCGGAATGCGGGGAAGAGGAGAGTTCGTGACGGTCGACGCCCACGCGTTCTGGCTCCGCGCCCCCGGCGAGGGCGAGATCCGGCCGGTCCGGCTCGCCGTTCCCGGCCCCGGTGAGGTGCTGGTCCGGACCCGCTTCTCCGGCGTCAGCCGCGGCACCGAGACGCTGGTGTTCACCGGCCGCGTCCCGGCCGACCAGCACGACGCCATGCGCGCGCCGTTCCAGGAGGGCGACTTCCCGGCCCCGGTGAAATACGGCTACCTCAGCGTCGGCACCGTCGAGGCGGGCGACGAGCGGCTGCTCGGCCGTACCGTCTTCTGCCTCTACCCGCACCAGAGCGCGTACGTGGTACCGGCCGACGCCGTGACCGTCGTGCCGGACGGCGTACCGGCCGAGCGTGCGGTGCTGGCCGGCACCGTGGAGACCGCTGTGAACGCGCTCTGGGACGCCGCCCCGCTGGTCGGCGACCGGGTCACCGTGATCGGCGGCGGCATGGTCGGCTGCGCGGTGACCGCGCTGCTGGCCCGCTTCCCCGGCGTACGCGTCGAACTCGTCGACGCCGACCCGGCCCGCGCCGCGGTGGCCGCCGCGCTCGGCGCCGGCTTCGCCACGCCCGCCGACGCCACCGGCGAGCGCGACCTGGTGGTGCACGCCAGCGCCACCGCCGACGGGCTGCAACGCGGCCTGGAGCTGCTGCGCCCCGAGGGCACCGTGCTGGAGCTGAGCTGGTATGGCGACCGGCCGGTCACGCTGGCGCTGGGCGGCGCGTTCCACTCCCGACGGCTGGGCATCCGCAGCAGCCAGGTCGGCACCGTCTCGCCCCGGCGGGCCGACCGCAGCTACGCCGACCGGCTCGCGCTCGCCCTCGACCTGCTGGCCGACCCGGCGTTCGACGCGCTGCTCACCGGCCGGTCCCGCTTCGACGACCTGCCCGACGTGCTGGACCGGCTCGCCTCGGGTGAGCTGCCGGCGCTGTGTCATCTCATCACCTACGGCGAGGAGTGATCGTGTTCAGCGTGACCGTCCGGGACCACATGATGGTCGCCCACAGCTTCCGCGGCGAGGTCTTCGGCCCGGCGCAGCGGCTGCACGGGGCGACGTTCGTCGTCGACGCCACGTTCCGCCGCGCCGATCTGGACGACGACGGGATCGTTGTCGACATCGGGCTGGCCACCGAGCAGCTCAAGGCCGTGCTCGCCGAGCTGAACTACCGCAACCTCGACGACGAGCCCGCCTTCGCCGGGGTGAACACCACCACCGAGGTGCTGGCGCGGACGATCGCCGACCGGCTCGCCGACGCGGTGCACGCCGGCCGGCTGGGGGAGGGCGCGCGCGGGCTCGCCGGGATCACCGTCACCCTGCACGAGTCGCACATCGCGTGGGCGAGCTACGAGCGGTCGCTCTGACCGGATGACAGTCGTCCACGTGGTGCTGCCGGGCGACATCGACGACCCGGCGGACCCCAGCGGCGGCAACGCCTACGACCGGCACGCCTGCCGGGGCCTGGCCGCGCGTGGCTGGACGGTACGCGAACACATGGTCCCCGGCGGCTGGCCACACCCGGGGCCACGGGAACGCGCCGACCTGGCCGGACTGCTCGGCGGGCTGCCCGACGGCGTGCCGGTGCTGCTCGACGGCCTGGTGGCCTCGACCGTGCCGGACGTGCTCGCCCCGCACGCCGCGCGGCTGCGCCTGGTGATCCTGGTGCACCTGCCGATCGAGGGCGAGACGGAGGCGCGGTCACTGGCGGCGGCCACCGCAGTGGTCGCCACCAGCGCGTGGACCCGCGACCGGCTGCTCGACCGCTACCGGCTGCGCCCCGAACGGGTGACCGTCGCGCCACCCGGCGTCGACCCGGCGCCCGTCGCCGACGGCACGCCCGGCGGGGGACGGCTGCTCTGCGTCGCGGCGGTAACCCCGCTGAAGGGCCACGACGTGCTCGCCGCCGCGCTCACCGAGGTGGCCGACCTGGACTGGACCTGCGACTGGGTCGGTCCGACGGACCGGGACCGCGCGTTCGCCGACCGGCTGCGCGGACGGCTCACCGCTACCGGTCTCGCCGGCCGGGTCCGGCTCACCGGTCCGCGCACCGGACCCGACCTGGCCGCCACGTACGCGGCAGCCGATCTGCTGGTTCAGCCCTCCCGGCGGGAGACGTACGGGATGGTGGTCACCGAGGCGCTGGCCCGGGGCGTACCGGTGCTGGCGAGCGACACGGGCGGCCTGCCGGACACGCTCGGGCACGCCCCCGGCGGCGACCGGCCCGGCCTGCTGGTGCCGCCGGGCGACCCGGGCGCGACCGCCGCGGCGCTGCGCCGCTGGCTCACCGACCCGGGCCTGCGGGACCGGCTGCGCCGCGCCGCCCGGCAGCGGCGGCACACCCTCACCGGCTGGCCGGTCACCGTGGACCGGCTGGCGACGGCACTCAAGGAGGCGACCGCGGCATGACCACCTCACTCCCGCCCGGCTTCGCGGACTGGCTGCGACTGCGCGAGCCCGCCGACGCGGCGGCCCGCAGCGCCGAGCTGGCCGACGCGGTCCGCGACCGGCTGCCCGCCGGCCGGCCGATCGTCGTGCACGACCTGGGCAGCGGCACCGGCTCGATGGCCCGCTGGCTCGCGCCCCGGCTGCCCGGCCCGCAGCGCTGGGTGCTGCACGAACGCGACGCGGACCTGCTGGCGCTGGCCCGGGCCGGACGGCTCACCGCCGCCGACGGCACCGAGGTCTCGGTGACCACGCGCGGCTCCGACGTCACCCGGCTGACCGCCGCCGACCTGGCCGACGCCCACCTGATCACCGCGTCCGCGCTGCTGGACATGCTCACCGCCGAGGAGGTCGAGCGGATGGCGGCGGCCTGCGCCGGCCACCCGACGCTGTTCGCGCTCACCGTGACCGGACGGGCCGAGTTCACCCCGCCGGACCCGCTGGACGCCGAGCTGACCGCCGCGTTCAACGCCCACCAGCGTCGTACCGTCGACGGCCGGGTCCTGCTCGGACCGGACGCGGTGGACGTCACGGTGGCCGCGTTCCGCCGTCACGGCGTCGAGACGCTCGTGCGGCCGACCCCGTGGCGGCTCGGCCCGGAGCAGGCGGAACTGGCCGCGGAGTGGCTCACCGGCTGGGTCGACGCGGCGGTCGAGGAACGACCGCATCTGTCCGGGCCCGCCGCGACGTATCAGAAGTGGCGGCTCACCGAGGCCGCCGCCGGCCGGCTCGAGGTGGTGCTGCACCACGCCGACCTGCTCGCCGGCTGAACCGTACCGGCTGCTGGCACGTGACAACCGGTGGGAACAAGGGAGGACCGTTTGTCACACGTCGCCTCCGCCGGACCCGTACCGGCCGTCGCATCCGTACCGATCCGGCCACGCCGGGCCCGGCTGAACGGAGCCTGGGTACGCCCGCTGCTCGGGCTGGCGGTGCTCGCCGCGCTCGTCGCCTCGGTGGGTACCGGCCCGTTCCTGGCCGGGCTGCGGCTGATCGACGCGCCGGCGCTGGCCGCCGCGCTCGGCATCGGCGTGATCACCACCGTCTGCTGCGCCTGGCGCTGGTCGCTGGTAGCCGGTGGGCTGGGCGTACGGCTGCCGATGCGCGCCGCGGTGGCGCACTGCTACCGGGCGGTCTTCCTCAACTCCACGCTCCCCGGCGGCGTGCTCGGCGACGTGCACCGGGCGGTACGGCACGGCCGCGACGCCGGGGACGTGGCCCGCGGCGTCCGGGCGGTGGTGTGGGAGCGCACCGCCGGGCAGGTGGTGCAGGTGGTCATCGCGGTGGCGCTGCTCGCCGCGTTCCCGTCGCCGGTGCGCCGGTACCTGCCGGCCCTCGCGGCCGTGCTCGCCGTGGTCGCGCTGGCGCTGGTGCTCGCCGCCCGCGCGGTGCCCCGCTCCGGGGCGTCCCGGCTCGCCCGGGCCGCCCGGACGGCTGTCGCCGACGTCCGCTCCGGGGTGCTGGGCCGCCGGACCTGGGCCGGCGTGGTGGTCGCCTCGACCGTGGTGTTCGCCGGTCACCTGGCCACGTTCGTGGTGGCGGCCCGCACGGCCGGCGCGGAGGCACCGCTGTCGCACCTGCTGCCGCTGACGCTGCTGGCCCTGCTGGCCATGGCGGTGCCGTTGAACGTCGGTGGTTTCGGGCCGCGCGAGGGAGTGGCCGCGTGGGCGTTCGCCTCGGCCGGGCTGACCGCCGCGCAGGGTGTGGCGACCGGCACGGTGTACGGCGCGCTGGTCCTCGTGGCCAGCCTTCCCGGCGCCGCGGTGCTGCTGGCACGGCGGATGCCTCGGCGCGAGCCCGGCAACTGTCGGTGATCCCGCCTACGGTGGGGGAGCGAGGTGTGCGTCGCCGGGTCCGCCCGGCGACCGGAGGACAGGAGAACCATGGACGAAACGCTGCCCGCCGCGACGGTCCGGACCCGCGTGACGGTTCCGCTCCGGTTCCCCGACGGCTACGTGACCACGGCCCGCGTGCACACCTTCCACGGTCTCGTCGACGGCCGCGAGCACCTGGCGTTCGGGCTCGGTGAGCACGCCGAAGCCGACCCGCCGCTGGTCCGCCCGCACAGCGAGTGCCTCACCGGGGACGTGTTCGGCAGCCAGCGCTGCGACTGCGGCCCGCAGTTGCGCGAGGCGGTCGAGCGGATCGCCGAGGCCGGTGGCTACCTGCTCTACCTGCGGCAGGAGGGGCGCGGCATCGGCCTGTACGCCAAGCTCGACGCGTACGCCCTCCAGGACGGCGGCCTCGACACGTACGAGGCGAACCTGGCGCTCGGGCGCGGTGCGGACGAGCGCGACTACACGGTGGCCGCGCAGATGCTCGCCGCGCTGGGCGTGGACCGGGTGGCCCTGCTCAGCAACAACCCGGACAAGGCGGCGCAGCTCGAACGGCTGGGCGTGACGGTGGCCGGCCGGGTGTCCACCGGCGTGCACCTGTCACCGGCGAACGCGGGCTATCTGGCGGCCAAGGTGACCCGCGCCGACCATGCCCTCGACCTGCCGTTCGTGCCGTGACGACCCGCCCGTACGTGCTGCTCAGCTGCGCGATGTCGATCGACGGCTACATCGACGACGCGACGACCGAGCGGCTGCTGCTGTCGAACGACGACGACCTGGACCGGGTCGACGCGACCCGGGCCGGGTGCGACGCGATCATGGTGGGCGCGGCCACCGTCCGCCGCGACGACCCTCGCCTACTGGTGCGCAGCGAGCACCGGCGCGCCGAGCGGGTGGCGCGCGGGTTGCCGCCGTCGCCGGTGAAGGTGACTGTCACCGGCAGCGGCGACCTCGATCCGCGGGCCCGGTTCTTCACCGCCGGTGACGGGCTCAAGCTGGTGTACTGCCCGAGCGGCGTGGTGGACAAGGCCCGCGAGCAGGTGGGCGCGGTGTCCACGGTGGTCGACGCCGGTGATCCGGCCACTCCGGAGGCGGTGGTGGCCGACCTGGCCGGGCGCGGGGTGGCGCGCCTGATGGTGGAGGGCGGCGGCTCGGTGCACCGCCAGTTCCTGACCGCCGGCCTGGCCGACGAGTTGCACCTGGTGGTGGCGCCGTTCTTCGTGGGGGACCGGCGGGCGCCGCGCTTCGTCGGGGACGGCCGCTTCCCGTGGCACCCGGGGCGCCGGGCCCGGGTGGTCGAGGTGCGCCAGATCGGCGACGTGGTCCTCACCCGCTACGCGTTGTCCGACCGCTGCCCGGCCTGACCGCCGTGTCGATCCGGTCCGCCCTTGTGCAAGCTCATCGACGTGATTAGTTTGTTGACCATCCATACGAACTAATCCACTGCGCTTCCCTTCCCGAAGGGGGACCGATGACCGCGCACCACCCCGACCCGGGCTCCTCCCGCCGCCGCTTCCTCGGCCTGGTCGGCCTCGGCGTGGCCGCCACCGCCACCGGCCCACTGCTCGCCGGCTGCTCGGAGAAGCCGGCCGGCTCCGGCACCGCCCAGGACCTCGACGCCGTCTCCGGCCTGCTGCCCACCCGCAAGGACCTGCCCGGCGCCGTCAAGCCCGACATCGTGGGCACCCGTCCGGTGCCCGACGGCTACACCCGCTATCCGGCGAACCTCGTCGACGCCATCACCGACAAGCCCGGCACCAGCGGGAAGCAGGTCACCGCGATGACCCCCGCCTGGGGGCCGGCGCCGCCCGGAGTCGCGCAGAGCGCCTACCTCCAGGCCGTGAACGCCGAGCTGGGCGTGCCCGTCAACTTCACCATCCAGGACGGCGCCACGTACGCCGACAAGCTCAACGCGATGCTCGGCGCGCGGGACGTACCGGACCTGCTGTGCGTGCCGGGGTGGGAGGTGGAGAAGATCCCGCGCTTCGCCGAGGCGATCAAGGTGCTCTTCGAGGACCTGACCGACCACCTCAAGGGCGACGCCGCCGGCGCGTACCCGATGCTGGCGAGCTTCCCCACCGGGGCCTGGCGGCGCGCGGTGTGGAACGAGCGGATCATGTCCGTGCCGAACCCCACGGACGGGCCGTTCCCCTGGGCGCTGTTCACCCGCAAGGACCTGCTCGACGCGCGCGGCCTGGCCGTGCCGGCGAACCTCGACGACCTGCTCGCCGTGGCCAAGCAGGTCACCGACCCGGCGCGCAAGGTGTGGGCGTTCAACGACGTCTTCGCCATGATCCAGATGTTCCACAAGGTGCCGGGCCACAAGGGCGGGTGGCGGGTCAAGCCCGACGGCACCCCCGAGTTCAAGTACGAGACCCCGGAGTTCCGCCGCGCACTGGAGGTCATGGCCAAGATCTACGCGGACGGCCTGGTCCACCCGGACATCGTGGCCAGCAAGGGCGCGGACGCCAAGCAGCTGTTCGCCAAGAACGGCGCGATCGTGTTCCACCAGGACGGCGTCGGATTCTGGCAGGGCGCCCAGGCCGAGCACCAGAAGACCAACCCCAGGCTGAACATCCAGCCGGTGCCGATCTTCTCCGCCACCGGCGGCGACCCGCTGGTCTGGGGCGACGACGAGCCGATCTCCTACACCTTCGTCAAGAAGGGCCTCGGCAAGGACCGGGTCCAGGAACTGCTGCGGATCATCAACTGGTGCTCCGCGCCGCTGGGCAGCCAGGAGGCCCAGCTGCGGGACTTCGGCGTCGCGGGCAAACACCACACCCCGTCGCCGAACGGTCCCGTCAAGACCGACCTGGCGTTCAAGGAGATCGCCAACCAGTACTTCTTCATCAGCGGCCGCAACCCCACCATCGGGCCGTTCCCGGACACCCCGCGCTTCGTGCCGGACGTGCTCGCGTACTCCAACGAGATGGTCAAGCACATGGAGCCCAACCCCTGGGCCGGGGTGAAGCTGGAGATGCCCGCGGCCTACAAGGCCAACCAGGTGCCCACCGAGGACAAGTTCACCGACGTGCTGCGCGGCCGCCGACCGCTGAGCGACGTGGACGCCATCGTCGCGGAGTGGAAGGCGAACGGCGGCCAGGAGGCCCGCAAACTGCTCGCCGACTCGCTGCCCAAGGAGGGCCGGTGAACGAGCCGGCCGTCCTGGCCGGGCCCGAACGGGCCCGGCCGGACGCGCCGGCCCCACCGGGCCGCCCGCCCCGACGTCGCCAGTCCCGCCGCCGGGTGCCGCTGCGCACCCGGCTGCGCCGGGACTGGCAACTGCTCGCCATGGTGGCGCCCGGCTTCCTCGTCCTGCTGATCTTCAGTTACCTGCCGATCGCCGGCAACGTGATCGCGTTCCAGGACTACAACCCCTACCTGGGCGACAACCCGTGGCAGGCGTTCCTGCACAGCGACTGGATCGGCTTCGGGCAGTTCCAGCTGCTGTTCGACGACCCGGCGTTCTGGGACGCGTTCCGCAACACGCTGGCGATCACCGCGTTCCAGCTCGTCTTCTTCTTCCCGCTGCCGATCCTGCTGGCCATCGCGCTGCACAACCTGATGTCCAGCCGGCTGCGCGGCCTGATCCAGACGATCGTCTACCTGCCGCACTTCTTCAGCTGGGTGCTGGTGGTGACGTTCTTCGTCGCGATGCTCGGCGGTGCCGGGCTGCTCGCCCAGAGCATGCGCGAGGCCGGGCTGCAACCGTGGAACGTGATGACCAACCCGGACACGTTCATCGTCCTGGTCACCGTCGAGGCGGTGTGGAAGGACGTCGGCTGGGGCACCATCGTCTTCCTCGCCGCGCTGTCCACCATCGACCAGAACCTCTACGAGGCCGCCGCCGCGGACGGCGCCGGCCGGTGGCGGCGGCTGTGGCACATCACGCTGCCCGGTCTGCGCCCGGTGATCGTGCTGCTGCTCATCCTGCGCCTGGGCGACGCGCTCTCGGTCGGCTTCGAGCAGTTCCTGCTGCAACGCGACGCCGTCGGCCGGCAGGCCGCCGAGGTGCTCGACACCTTCGTCTACCACTTCTCCATCGCCACCGGGAACTACGGCTACGGCGCGGCGGCCGGACTGTTCAAGGCCGTCATCGGGCTGGTGCTGATCCTGGCCGCGAACCGCGTGGCGCACATGCTCGGCGAACGAGGGATCTACTCGAAGTCATGACCACGCTCATCCGCCGGGCGTCCGGCACCCGATCCCGCCGGCCGGTGTGGCAGGAACCGCCCACCCCGGTCGGCCAGGGGCTCAAGGCCGTCGCGCTCACACTGCTGGTGGCGGGCGTGCTGTTCCCGCTCTGGGTGATCCTGGTGACCAGCCTCTCCTCCCGGGAGACCATCGCCCGGGCCGGCGGCCTGGTGGTCGTGCCCCGGGGGATCGACACGTCCGCGTACGAGACGATCTTCGCCGGTGGCGCGGTCACCCGGGCGCTGTGGATCAGCACGCTCGTCACCGTGATCGGCACCGCCATCGCGCTGACGGTCACCGTGCTCGCCGCGTACGGGCTGTCCCGGCCGGGCTCGCTGGGCCACCGCTGGCTGCTGGCGTACTTCCTGATCCCGTTCCTGGTCTATCCGCCGCTGGTGCCGCGCTACCTGGTGGTCACCGGGCTGGGCCTGAAGGACACCATCTGGGCGCTGGTCCTGCCGCCGGCGATCAGCGTGTTCAACCTGGTCGTGGTGCGCGGGTTCTTCCAGGGCATCCCGTCGGAGCTGCTGGACAGCGCCCGCATCGACGGCGCGAGCGACTTCCGTACGCTCGCGCGCATCGTGCTGCCGCTGTCCCGCGCGGTGATCGCCGTGGTCGGCCTGTTCTACGCGGTCAGCTACTGGAACGTCTGGTTCGACGCTCTGCTGTTCATCGACCGTAACGACATGTACCCGATCCAGCGGGTGCTCCAGAGCTACCTGCTGGCCGGGCAGGCCCCGCACACCTCCGGCGCGAGCAGCGGGGTGACCATGCCGCCGACCGAGGCGATCAAGATGGCGGTGGTGGTGCTGACGGTCGCCCCGATCGTCGCTGTCTACCCGTTCATCCAGCGGCACTTCGTCAAGGGCGTGCTGATCGGCGCGGTGAAGGGCTGAGGCCGCAGGTCCGTCAGAGCACCTGGGACAGGAAGCGCCGCAGCCGCGGGTGCTCCGGCGCCTCGAACACCGCCTCCGGTGGCCCGGCCTCCAGCACCACGCCCGCGTCCATGAACGCCACCGTGTCGGCGACGCTGCGCGCGAACCCCATCTCGTGGGTGACCACGACCATCGTCATCCCGGCGGCGGCCAGGTCCGCCATCACCGCCAGTACGCCCTTGACCAGCTCCGGGTCCAGCGCGCTGGTCGCCTCGTCGAACAGCATCACCTGCGGGCGCAGCGCGAGCGCCCGTGCGATGGCGACGCGCTGCTGCTGGCCGCCGGAGAGCTGCGCGGGCCGCGCGTCCGCCTTGCCGGCCAGGCCGACCAGGTCGAGCTGGGCGCGGGCCAGCGCCACCGCCTCGTCCTCGCTCAGCTTCTTGAGCTTGCGCAGCGCCAGCGTGATGTTGCGCAGCACGCTCAGGTGCGGGAACAGGTTGAACTGCTGGAACACCATGCCGATGCGCTGACGCAGCGCGTCCGGGTCGTCGCGCAGCACGCTGCGCCCGTCCAGCAGCACGTCACCGCGGTCCGGCTCGATCAGCCGGTTGATGGTGCGCAGCAGCGTCGACTTGCCGGAGCCGGACGGGCCGATGACGCAGGCCGCGCGGCCTCGGGCCACGTCGAGGTCCGCGCCGCGCAGCACCCGGTGCGCGCCGAAGGCCAGGTGCACGTCGCGGACGGCCAGGCTGACCGAGGTCGTGGTGGTCATCGCGGGTCCTTCCCGGACGGGGTGAGGTCGGCCGGCTCGGTGTCGGGCTCGGGCGGCGCGGCGGGGCGGCCCTGCCGCAGGCGCCGGTCCAGCCAGTTGACCGCGTGGGTCAGCGGCACGGTCAGCACCAGGTAGAACAACTCGGCCAGCAGCAGCGCGGACTGGTTGCCGGTGTTCGCCGCGTAGTCCTGCCCGATCCGGAACAGCTCCCGCTGGCTGGCCAGCAGGCCGAGGAAGTAGACCAGGCTGGAGTCCTTGATCAGCGCGATGAGCTGGTTGACCCAGGCGGGCAGCACCCGGCGTACTCCCTGCGGGATGATCACCAGGCGCATCGCCTCACCCCACGAGAAGCCGAGCGCCCGCGCGCCCTCCAACTGGGCGGCCTCGACGCTCAGGATGCCCGCCCGGAAGATCTCACCGAGGTAGGCGGCGGCGATCAGGGACAGCGCCAGCACGCCGAGCGGATAGGGGTTCGGGCCCCACACCTGCATGCCGAGCGGCGCCAGGCCCACGCCGATGAGCAGGATGGTCGCCGCGGCCGGCAGGCCGCGGAACACGTCGGTGTAGACCCGCGCCGGCCACCGCAACCATCGGGTACGCGAGATGCCGGCGACGGCCAGCAGCATGCCCAGCACCGAGCCGAGCAGGGCGGCGGAGACCGCCAGGGTGAGCGTGTTGGGCAGCCCGACGGTGAGCATCTCGGGCAGCGCCTCGCGCATCGAGTCCCAGTCGAAGAACGTCTCCCACAGCGTGCTCAGTGGATCCATGTCCGCTCCGTCCGCCCCGCTCGTGCTCGGTTACCGGTTCAGGAGGCGGCCGACGGCGACGGCACCGCCACCGACCCGCTGCCCGGCTTGAAGTCGGCCGGGACCGGCCGCCCCGGGTAGTACTCGGCCTGCAGGCGGCTCCACGTGCCGTCGGCGATGACCTCGTCGAGGCCCTTGTTCAGCGCCTCGCGCAGCTTGTCGTCGCCCTTCGCCACCGCGTACGCGGTAGGGGTGGGGCTGAGCTGCTTCGCCGCGACCTTGATCTTGCCGTTGCTGTCGGCGGCGGACTTGTCGCCGATCTCGGCCGGGGCGATCCAGGCGTCGGCGGTACCGGCCTTGAGCTGGTTGATCGCGCTGTTGTAGTCGGGCACCCGCACCGGATCGAGGTTCTGCTTGGTGGCGTAGTCGTCCTGCACGGTGCCCTGGACCACCACCACGCGCTTGCCGGCGAGCTGGTCGAAGCCGGTGATCGGTGAGCCGGCCGGCACGTCCAGGCCGAAGTAGCCGAAGTCGTAGCCGTTGCCGAAGTCCACTGTCTTCTTCCGCGCCTCGGTGACCGTGATCGAGGAGCTGCCCACGTCGAACTTGCCGCTGTTGACCTGGGCGAGCAGGCCGGAGAAGTCGGTGCCGACGAACTCCACCTTCAGGTCGATCTTGGCGGCCACGGCGCGCAGCAGCTCGTTGTCGAAGCCGGTGAACTTGCCGTCCTTCAGGAAGACGTTCGGCGGGGCGTCGGTGAGCGTGCCGGCGCGGATCACGCCGGGCTGGAGCAGGCCGTACGGGTTGTCGGCCGCGGTGGTGTCGTCGTTGCCGCAGGCGGTGAGCGCGGTGACGGCGAGCAGGGCGGCCGCGCCGACGGCGACGGCACGGGTCAGGACGGTACGGAAACGCACGATGTCTCTCCAGAGTGGATGGACGCGCGGGGTGCGCGTCGGCGCCGGCCCGCCGGACGGACACCGGGCCGGAGAAGGGTGGATCGGGGAAAGGAGGGTGGCGTTCGCTCAGC
Source organism: Micromonospora sp. RV43 (assembly GCF_001029515.1). Taxonomy (NCBI): domain Bacteria; kingdom Bacillati; phylum Actinomycetota; class Actinomycetes; order Micromonosporales; family Micromonosporaceae; genus Micromonospora; species Micromonospora sp. RV43. The sequence goes on from NZ_LEKG01000001.1 coordinate 113,386, forward strand.
GCGCGAGGCGACAGGCGTCGCTGCACACCCGCATCAGGTGGACATGGCGGCGCTTGACCAGCGCGAAGCGGGCCGGGTACGCGGCGACGTCGCCGGATGGGGTGGAGGGTGGTGCGGACATCGGTCTCCCTGGTCTGTTGCTGACCTGGGTGCCAGGCCACGCTTGCACCGGCGGCTGCCGGTGCCTGGTCTTCACCCGGGGCACCCCACCGCGGAGGAGGGTTGCCGGCCAGCGAGCCGGGGCTTCGCGCTGGCGCTCATGACCTGCCCAGAAGGCTAGCAGCACTGCCGCGGCGGTCGTCCAGCGGTTATGACCACCCTCACGCGCCGGGGCCTTCAGCCGGTTCCGTTCCGGCCGGACCGCGGAGCCGGTCCTCGATGTCCGGGATGACGAAGCAGATCTCCAACGTCTTCAACTCGGCCCAGAACCGCAGCACGACGCTCCGCCAGGCGGCGCCACCCGCGACGGCGAGCAGAGCCGGCCCGGCGAGGACCGCCGCGGTCCCGCCGAACCCGCGACCGGCTTCGACAACGGCCAGGACCGCGCCGAGAAGCAGCGGCACCGTGGCGTTCCGCATCATCAGCCCGATCGCCCGCATCCGTGTCGCCTCGGCGGCCACCTCCCGGTTGTGCAACTCGGCCGCTGCGAGCAGCACCCCCCAGGGCGCGGTGAGCATCCGCGAGCCGGCCGCGCCGAGGGCCTGCTCCGCGAACACCCGGCGGGCGTCGAATCGGCCCCAGTTCCAGAACGGCAGTGCCCGGTCGACGACACGACCGAGGCCGTACGTGGCGTTGCCCAGCACGTAGGCGAGCAGCAGGGCCAGGAGCAGGAGCAGCGGCGTGGGCTGCCGGCTCAGGTCGTCCAGCCGCACCCAGTCCTGCCGGACCGCGAGGTAGGCGGACAGCGTGAGGTAGAGCGACCCGGGGGTGAGGTAGGTGAAGAGGTCGAAGATGCCGATGCTGAAGGTCATCAGTCCTCGCAGGGCCCGGAGGTGGCGACGCCGGAAGGGTGCCGCTCCCGGTCCACGCTAGGTGACCGGCACAACGCCGCCCGTCACGACCACCTCACGCCCGGGGCCTCACCGCCGGGCCGGGACGACCGGCGCGTCCCGGCCGGTGCCGTGCCGCGACGGGCTGCGCTGCTCGTGGTAGTCCTGCTCGACGTTGACGGTCCAGACGTCGTGCTCCGCGCCGTGCGCGATGTTCTCCGCGGTCAGCATCGCCGTCAGCATGGAGTGGTCGGCGTTGTTGTACCGGTGCATGCCGTTGCGGCCGACCGGGTGCACGTTCGGCACGTTCGCTGCGAGCCAGTCCCGGATCACGTCGACGTTGCGCTGGTACCGCTCGTCGTAGACCGGGTACGCCTTCGGCATCCGGACCACGTAGCCCGCCTCCACGCACCCGGGCTTGACCAGGCCCAGCCGTTCCAGCTCGGCGGTGGCGAACGCGATCAGCTCGGCGTCCGGCGTCCGCCACATCTCGTCGCCCTCGAACACGAAGTACTCCAGCCCCAGGCAGGTCCGCCCGTCCTTCACCAGGTACGGCGACCAGGAGCCGAAGTTCTGGATCCGGCCCACCCGGGCCGCCGGGTCGTGCACGTAGATCCAGTTGTCCGGGAACGAGAACTCCTCCGGCACCACCAGCGCCACGGTCAGGAAGTCCCGGTACCGCAGGTCGTCGGCGGCGGCCCGCACCTCGGGCGGCGCCTCCGGGCGCATCGCCCGCACCAGCGCGGAGATCGGCATCGAGGAGATCACGTGCGCAGCCGGCTCGGTGCGCGCCCCGCCCGCGTCGGCCACCGTCACGGCGGTGGCCCGCCGCGCGGCCGGATCCCGCTGCACCTCGGTCACCCAGACGCCGGTACGAACGGTGCCGCCGCGCTTGGCGACCTCCTCGGCGCAGCGCTCCCACATCATCCCGGGGCCGTGCTTCGGGTACTGGAACTCCTCGATCAGGCTGGTCACGTCGGTGCGGTTGCGCCGGGGCAGCAGCGCGTTGCGCATCGCCGTGGCCAGCGACAGGTTCTTGATCCGCTGGGCGGCCCAGTCGGCCTGCAACCGGTCCGCCGGCATCCCCCAGACCTTCTCCGTGTACGTCTTGAAGAAGATCGAGTAGAGCCGCCAGCCGAACCGCGCCGACACCCACCCCTCGAAGTGCGACTGGTCCTTCGGCGGGCGCAGCCGGGCCCGGCCGTACGAGCCCAGACAGCGCGCCGCCTCCAGCAGGCCGAGGTTGCGCAGCGCGTTGCCGGCGCTGAGCGGGTAGTCGAACAGCGCGCCCCGGTAGTAGATCCGGCTCATCCGTGGCCGGAGCAGGAAGTCCTCGTCGGGGAGGATCTCGTGCCAGAAGTCCTCGACCCGGGACACCTTGGTGAAGAAGCGGTGCCCGCCGATGTCGAAGCGCCAGCCGTCGCGCTCCACCGTCCGGCTGATCCCGCCCACCACGTCGTCGGCCTCGTAGACCCGGACCGGCTCGCCGTGCCGCAGCAGCTCGTACGCGGCGGTCAGCCCGGCCGGCCCCGCCCCGATGATCACGGTCCCGTCGCCGTCGCCCATGCCGTACGCGCCCCCCGCCTGCCGATGCGGCAGCGCGCATACCCACCCTGACGGCTTCCTCACCTGCCGATCAGCGCCGATCCGCGACGGCTGCGCCGGGTGTGGACCGGTCCGGACGGGGAACGCGCACCGGGTTTTGCGGCCGGGCGAGTCGGCCCGAGGGCCGGACGGTGGGAGCGCGATGGCGGACGAACGGCGGGTCGACCCCGGCGGCGGGGCGTGCGCCGGGCGTACCCGGTGGTGGTCGCGGGGAGTCTCGGTCGCCCGCCGGCTGCCCGAGCCGTGGGGATTCGTGCTCGCCGTCTTCGTCGGTTCGAAGCTCGTGCTCAGCCTGATCGGCGTGCTGGTGCTCACCGCCTGGGGCGGAGTGCCGGGCGCGCCGCCGGCCGACGAGACCGCGATGCGGGCCCAGCAGGACGCGATCTCGTCCCACCGTTGGTTCTCGCTCTGGTTCGCCTGGGACTCGTTCCTCTACGAGCACCTGGCCCGGCTGCCGCTGGACCGGCCCTGGCCCGACTTCGGCTTCCCGCTGCTGTACCCGTTCCTGGCCCGGCCGCTCGCGCCGCTGCTCGGCGGGCACACCGCATGGGCGCTGCTGCTCGTGAGCAACGTGGCGCTGGTGTTCCAGCTCTACTACGCGTACCGGCTGGGGGGCCGGCTGCTCGGCGGCGCGGGAGCGGCCGACGGCCGGCGAGCGGTCCGGTACCTGCTGCTCCTGCCGACGGCGTTCCTGTTCCAGGCGGCGCTGACCGAGTCGCTGTTCGTCTGCCTCGCGCTGGCCGCCTTCTGGTACGCCGAGCGGAGCCGCTGGCTGCTCGTCGGCGTCGTCGGCTACTTCCTGGCGATGAGCCGCTCGGTCGGCTTCCTCGTGGTGGTGCCGCTGGCGCTGGTGCTGCTGCGTGAACACGGCTGGCGGGCCGGACCCCGGGCGTGGCCGCGGCTGCTGCGACAGGGCTGGCCGCTGCTGCTGGTCCCGGCGGGCTGGCTGACGTTCATGGCCTTCTGCCGCTGGCAGAGCGGCGACTGGTTCGCCTACCAGCACGCCCAGGAGACCGGCTGGGGGATCCGGCTGCAGAACCCGATCGCGACGGCCGCGTCCGCGTTGACCGGCGGCAACTCGGCCGACGCGCTGCGGGTCTGGATCGCGGTGGCGACGCTGGCGGTGGCGGTCGTCGGGCTGCGCCGCCGCGCCGACTGGCCGTACCTGGTCTACACGCTCGTCATGGTGCTGGTGCCGCTGTCGATGGGGCCGCCGGTGTACAAGAGCCTGCTGCGCTATCTGCTCGCCGCCTTCCCGGTCGCGTTCGTGCTGGCCCGCTGGTCGCGGCGGCCCGGCCTCGACAGCTGGCTCACCGCCGCGCTGGCGCTGCTCCAGGGCGCGTTGTTCGCGGTCTGGCTCACGTACTGGACCCACCTGATCATCTGACCGCCGTGGCTTTGGCCGTGGGCGCTGCCCGGCGGTTGACACCCGACGACGCCAGCCCGTGCGACGACGTGCCGGCTCAGGCGGCCAGGGCGGCGGTGAGCCGGCGGGCCTCGGCGACGAGCCGGCTGCCGCCGCCCCGGGCCACCACGTCGGCCAGCCCCGGTACCTCGATCCGCACGCCCGTCGCGGTCGCCGTGTCCGCCGCCAGCGCCAGCAGGTCCGGCGTGCCCCGGGGCGGCGTCGGCGCGCCGAGCAGCGGCGGCAACGCCGCGGCGAGAAGCCGCCACACGCTCAGCGGGGCGCCCGCCGCCACCGCGTCGCGCAGCGGCGTGACCGCCCGGGTCAGCGTCACCTGCCCGCCGGCCGCCAGCGCGCCGAGGTGCCCGCCGGTCGCCGGCGCGTCCAGGTCACCGGCGGCGGCCAGGATCAGCACCGCGTCGAGCGTGGCCACCCGGTCCGCCTCGTGGCGGGCGCACAACCCGTAGGCCAGCGCCAGATCGAGGGCCGGTCCGCCCGCGCCCGTGCACTCGGCCAGCACCGGCAGGGCGGCGGCGTGCCCGAGGGTGTCCTCCTGCGCCGCGCCGGCCACCTCGGGCAGCAGGTGCGCGGCGACCACGCCCCGGTGGCCGGGCAGGACGGCCGGCCAGACGTCACCCCAGCCGTCGGTCCACCGGCCGATCGGCGTGGGCGTCAGGGTGAGCAGGCCGAGCCGGTCCTCGACGCCGTCCGGCGGGGTGAGCGCGACGAGCGTCCGGCCCTCGGGCAACTGGTCGTAGCCCCAGTCGTACCCGGCCGACCGCGCCCGCCGGCCCACCGTCACCACCTGCTGCGCGGGGGCCGGCACGGCGTCGCCGCGCAGCCAGCGGGCCAGCTCGTCACCAGCCGGCGTGCGCAGCGCCGCGGCGCGTTCGGCCAGCGGCCCGTCGACGCCGGCCGGCAGGCGCAGCAGAGCCTGCGCGAGATCCCAGCGCCACACCGGACGGTCACCCAGCGCCGCCAGCCGTTCGTAGAGTGCCACCGGCTCGATCGCCCCGGTGACCGAGGTCGGCGCGGACAGCAGGCCCGGATCGTCGCGGCCGTCCAGCCGCTGCCCGATCTCGGCCAGCCGGGTGCAGGCGAGCTGGACGGGCGCGGGCCGGCGTGTGGCCGGAACCGGCGGACCACCCCGGAACGGGAGCGGCGCGCGCGGGCGGGACTCGGCCAGCAGCGTGCTCCACTGGTCGCGGCGGGTCGCCGCCTCGGCCTCGCCGCAGACGGCCAGCAGGAGCCCGTGCATCTGGACCGAGCGGTTGAACACCGACCAGGGATGGTCGTACGCGCCGACCCGCTCGCGGCGCACCACAGGCAGGAGCGCCGCCGCGAGCCGTTCGCGGTCGGCGGTGCCGAGCCGGACCAGCCCGTCCATGACGCGTTCCGCCGTCAGCGCGGGCCAGCGTCGGCCGAGCGACGCCGCGACCTCCTCCACCAGTTCGTCCACGTCCTGGATCGGCGGCGGCGCGGCCGCTGCCGGCAGCGGCGGCGGCAGGTCGTCGCGGGCCTCGGCCACTGAGGCGACGGCCACCGGCCGGTGACCGTGGCGCTGCGCCAGCGTCAGCGCGCGCTCACGCAGGCCGGCGTCCGGATGGCCGGCCGCCACGGCGAGCACCGCACCGATCTCCGGGGCCCGGTCCGGGTGCTGCCGGGCCAGCCGGTCGAGCCAGGACACCTGCGCCCGGACCAGCGCCTTCTCCGGCCGGGCCAGCACCGTCCGGGCGGCCTCCCACAGCGCCTCGGGCTCGGCGACGTCACCGGCCTGCCGCAGCGTCCGCTGGGCGGCGCGGGCCACCGGCCCCGGCCCGTCGGCGAGCAGCCGCAGATAGGCGCTCGACCGCACCGCCACCTCGTCCGGGGTCGGCGCCAGCAGGTCGTGCAGGACCAGGAACGGGCGCAGCGCGCCCGGCCGGTCGCCGCGCAGCAGCCGGCCCAGGACGCCGTTGAGCAGGACCGCCCGGTCGAGCCGGCCCTCCGCCGCCAGCGCCACCAGCGCCCGGGGCACCGCCTCCGTGCCCGTACCGTCGCCGCGGGCCAGCTCGGTGCCCACCCCGTCCACCTCGAACAGGCGCGGCAACAGCGCGTCGAGGAACGGGTCCGCGCGCAGCCGGTCCACGGTCGGCGGTCGCGTCCCGCGTGGGTCCGGCCAGCCCTGCGCGGCGGCCCAGCCTCGCACGAAGTCGTCCCCGGTCGGCGGCGGAGCCTTCTCGGCCGTCAGGAGGCCAGCGACGAACCGCCAGCCCGCGACCATCCGGTCCCGGGGGAGCCGGTCGGCCAGCTTGTACGCCACGTCGGCCAGCCAGGTCACCCCGCGTTCCCGGGCGACGTCGACCACCGGTGCCGCGTCGACGCCGTTCAGCCAGACCGAGCGGCGGCCGAGCAGCGCGGCCACCTTCGTCGGGGTGCTCAGCGTCCCCACCGCTGCGACCGCCAGCGTCGCCGCCTCGCCCTGCCACCACCAGGCGTCCCGCCTGCGGCGCACGTCGGCGACCAGCTCGTCGCCGAGTGCCCGCCGGGCCGGCTCGTCCAACCCGGCCAGGGCCGACCGGACCTGCGACATCCTGCCGCGCACCACCGCCTCGACGAAGCCGGTCACGACAGCGCCCCCACCGGCGCCGCGACCATCGACACGGCCAGCGCGTGCCTGCACGGCCCCCGCTGCCCGCGGTGCCGCGCCCACCAGCGGCAGGAACAGGAGTACGCGCCGTCCGGGTGCCGGCGTACCCGGTAGGTCTCGGCGTCGGTGCGTACCGTCGCGTTCTCGCCGTCGCGCTCGACGGCGCCGCGCTCGACGAGCGCACGCGCGCCGACCAGCCGCGGGTTGTCCCGCTCCGCGCGGCCCGCGTCGTAGGGCATCACCCGGTGGAAGTACGCCCCGTCCGCCACGTCGTACCCGACCCGCCCGGCGGTGCCCAGCTGGGCGAGCGCGGCACGCACCCGCTCGTCGGGCAGCGCGGCGGCGTCGGCCAGCGCGGCCACGTCGATCGCCGGATCCCAGTTGAGCAGCGCGCCCACCAGCTCCGCGTCGTCGACCACGTCGTCACCGGCGAGCGCCGCCAGGGCAGCGCCCTCACCGGAGAAACCCCGGTACGGCTCGGGGGACAGCGTCAGCGACAGCCGCAACGCCCCGGTGTCCAGCTCCCACGTGCTCGGCACGGCGGGGGAACCGGCGCGCACCGCCGGGCCGTACACCCGCAGGGTGCGCGCGTGCCGCAGCACGCCGCGCAGCGCCGCGAGCCGGCCCGCGCCGGCCAGGCAGACAGCGCCCGGCACCGGGCGGGAGGTCAGCCGCAGCGTACGCCCGGCGGGCACCGCCCACAGCACACTCCGGTCACCGGCGGCGGGCAGCCGGCGCAGGAACGCCGCCGCCTCCGCCGCCGCGATCTCGGCGCGCGGCTCGAAGCCGGCGGTGAGCACGTGCACCTCGGCGAAGCCGCGCAGCCAGCGGCCGGGCAGCGGCACCTTCCGCTCGACCACCGAGCCGTCCATGGTGGAGACGGTCAGGTCGTCCGGGCCGACCGCCACGTGCAGCGGCTCGATGCCGTCCACCCGGGCCAGCGCCTCCCGCAGCGGCGGGTTCACGTCCACGTTCGTGGTGCCGTGGCCGCTGATCTCCCCGTCCAGCCCGGCCGGCAGCACGTCCATCCGCGCGTACACCCCGCAGCAGCCGGAGAACGACTCGAACCGCAGGCGGCCGCGGCTGCCGGTCACCACCGGGTCCAGACTGGCCGGGTTGACCGGCTGGTGGTAGCGGGTGCGGGCCACCTCGGCGACGGCGAGCAGCCCGGCCGCCGCCGCGGCGGGAGCGGTGAGGAAACCGGCGAAGAAGCGCGGGTTGGCCGCCGGGCCGCCGCAGGTCTGCAGGTCGAGACCGGCGGCGCGCAGCGCGGACGGCTGAAGATATCGGTACGTCTGGACGGCGTTCACGGCGCAGACCGTAGAGGGACCGACCGACAAAAGCGCGACGGTCCTGCTAGCTTCCCCTGATGTTCGCCCACGCCCTCACCGACGACGCCGAGCTGCGTCCACTGTCGCCCTGGCACGCCGACGAGTTCCTGGCCAACCTCGACCGCTGCCGCGACCACATCTCGCCCTGGGTCGGCGCGTCCTTCGTCGCCACCGACGCCGAGTCGGCCCGCAAGGTCCTCCAGGCGTACGCCGACCGGTGGGCCCGCGACGACGGCGGCATCTGGGGCATCTGGCAGCGCGGCACGCTCGTCGGCGGCGTGCTGTTCGTGTCGCTGAGCACCGAACGCGGGGTGTGCGAGGCCGGCTGCTGGCTGGAACCCGGCGCCGAGGGGCAGGGCCTGGTCACCCGCGCCGCCCGCTTCGTCATCGACTGGGCGGTACGGGAGCGCGGCATCCACCGCGTCGAGTGGGTCACGAAGGCCGGCAACGACCGCAGCATCGCCGTCGCGCGGCGGCTCGGCATGAGCCGCGACGGCGTCATGCGCGGCGCCGCACCGACGCCCGACGGCCGCGCCGACCTGGAGGTCTGGTCCGTGCTGGCGCCGGAGTGGACCGCCTGACCGGGAAATTGTCGTACCCGGACGTGAACATCTGTCCATGGCTGTCCCCGCACTGGCCGACCGGTCCCCCCAGCCGCGCGCCCTGCCGCTGCGCGAGGTCCGCACCCGGCTCACCCAGCTCGTCTCCCTGGCCGAGCTGACCGACACCGTCACAGTCGTCACCCGCGACGGCGACCCCCGGCCGGTCGCCGCGATCGTGCCCGCGTCCGCCGCCCGCACCGGCGCCCAGGCCCGCGCCGACGCCGAACGCGTCGCCGCGATCAGCGCCGGCTGGGCCCGCCGCCTGGAGGAGCTGCACCGGCAGTCCAGCCGGCGGCACGCCGCCGAGTTGCGGGCGCTGGCCGACGCGCTCGCCGAGGCGTGGGCCGAACTGGACCGCCGCGCGCCGGCCGGCGACGCGGCGCTGGCCCGGCTGCGCGCCGCGCACGCCGATCTGCTGCGCCGCTGACCCGTGGCGTCCCGCCGGTCTACGCGGGACGCCATGGACGTGCGGTCAGCTCCGGCCGCGCTCGGCCCGGTAGCGGCGGATCAGCTCGGCGGTCGAGGTGTCCACGTCGGCCAGGTCCGGGTCCGGCCCGGTGAGCTTCCGCGCGAGCTGGTTGGCCATCACCTTGCCCAGCTCCACACCCCACTGGTCGAAGGCGTTGATGTCCCAGATCGCGGCCTCGGTGAACGTGATGTGCTCGTAGAGCGCGATCAGCTGACCCAGCGTCGCCGGGGTGAGCTTCGGCGCCAGGATCGAGGTGGTCGGGTGGTTGCCCGCCATCACCCGGTGCGCCACCACCTCGGGCGCGGTGCCCTCGGCCTCCACCTGCTCCCGGGTCCGCCCGAACGCCAGCGCGGCGGTCTGGGCGAAGAAGTTCGACATGAACAGGTCGTGCATGTCGCCCAGGTCGTGGTTGGGCCGGCTGAACGCGATGAAGTCCGCCGGGATCAGCCGGGTGCCCTGGTGGATGAGCTGGTAGAACGCGTGCTGGCCGTTGGTGCCCGGCTCGCCCCAGAAGATCTCCCCGGTCGGGTACGTCACGGGTGAGCCGTCGACGCGTACCGACTTGCCGTTGCTCTCCATGGTGAGCTGCTGGAGGTAGGCGGGGAACCGGTGCAGGTACTGCGAGTAGGGCAGCACCGCGTGGGTCTCCGCGCCGAGGAAGTCGGTGTACCAGACGTTGAGCAGGCCGAGCAGCGCCGGCACGTTGCGCTCCACCGGGGCGGACCGGAAGTGCTCGTCGACCGCGTGGTAGCCGGCCAGCATCTCGCGGAACCGGTCCGGCCCGATCGCCAGCATGACCGACAGGCCGACCGCGGACGGCAGCGAGTAGCGCCCGCCCACCCAGTCCCAGAAGCCGAACATGTTCTCCGGGTCGATGCCGAAGTCGCGGACCCGCTGCTCGTTGGTGCTGACCGCGACGAAGTGCCGGGCGATCGCGTCGTCGTCGGCGTCCAGCCCGGCCAGCAGCCAGCGCCGCGCCTGGTCGGCGTTGGCGAGCGTCTCCTGGGTGGAGAACGTCTTGGACACCACGACGAACAGCGTGCTCGCCGGGTCCAGGTCGGCGGTCTTGTCGTGGATGTCGGTCGGGTCGATGTTCGACACGAACCGGCAGCTGATGCCCGCGTCGCGGTACGCCTTCAGCGCCTCGTACGCCATCACCGGCCCGAGGTCCGACCCGCCGATGCCGATGTTCACCACCGTGGTGATCCGCTCGCCGGTGTGGCCCCGCCACGAGCCGGAGCGCACCCGCTGCGCGAACGCCGACATGCGGTCCAGCACGGCGTGCACGTCGGCGACCACGTCCTGGCCGTCCACGGTGAGCGACGCGTCCGCTGGCAGGCGCAGCGCGGTGTGCAGCACCGCCCGGTCCTCGGTGACGTTGATGTGCCGGCCGGCGAACATGGCCGCGATCCGGTCGGTCAGGCCGACCCGCTCGGCGAGCGCGCCGAGCAGCGCGATGGTCTCGTCGGTGACCAGGTTCTTGCTGTAGTCCACGTGCAGGTCGGCGACCTCACCGGTGAGCCGCTCACCCCGCTGCCCGTCGGCGGCGAACAGGTCGCGCAGGTGCGTGCCGCGCATCGCCTCGGCGTGCTTGCGCAGCGCCTGCCATTCGTCGGTGGTGGTGACGTCCACAGCCATCGGGTCGATCTTCTCCTTCACGACGGGCGGTCGGCCGGCGCGCGCCGGCGAACCCCACAAGCCTGCCACCCGGACCGGTCGCGCGCGACGCGACCCGGCGGCGACCACCGTGCGGGCGGGTCTTTCCGGTCACCGCCGCGGGACACGCCGTTGGGACGCCTGTACGACACGCCGGTTACTGAAAGACATATTTCGATAGCGGAACGTAGTATCCAGCGTTGCTGCCCGAACGCGTCGAGGGGGTGCCATGGCCGGGGTGATCCACCCTCGTCCACCGTCCGACCCGGAGGAGCCGGCGGGGGAGACGACCCTGCCCGAGCTGGTCGATCCGCACTGGATGCACCGGGCCACCGAGCTGGCCCACACCGGATTCTGGTCGGTGGCACGCCGGCTGCCCGCGTTGATCCGCGAGGCGATCACCCTCGCCTGGGCGACCAGCCGCCGGGACGCCGCCGCGTCGCTGGGTCTCAACGTCGCCGCCGGTGTGCTCACCACGCTGGGCCTGCTCGCCACCACCGGAGTGCTCCACCAGCTGTTCGCCGCCGGCCCGACACCGGACCGCATCCGGGCGGCGCTGCCCGCCCTGACGCTGGCGGCGGCCGCCGTCGCCGGGCGCGGCGCGCTGACCATCGCCGCCGGATGGGCGCAGGCCCGGCTTGTACCGCAGATCAACTTCACAGTGGAGCGGCGGCTGTTCGAGACGACCTCAGCGGTGGAGCTGGCCGCCTTCGACGACGCCGGTTTCGCCGAGGAGATCGACCGCGCCCGCGACCGGGGACTGGTCGAGGCGGGCTCCCTGGTCAACGACACGGTCAACCTGGTCACCGGTGTGGTCGGCGTGATCGCCACGGCTACCGCGGTGACGATCATCCACCCGCTTCTGCTGCCCTGCCTGGTCGTCGCCGCCGCGCCGGAGGCGGTGACGGCGGTGCGGATGGCCCGCCGCCAGCACGTCGACTGGCTCGCCCGGATCACCCGGCGGCGACGCAAGTGGATGCTGGGCGACCTGATGGCCAACCGGCACACCGCGGCCGAGATCCGCGCGTACCAGATGCGCGACTTCCTGCTCTCGGAGTACCACCTCATGACGCGCCTGGAGACCCGCGCCGAGCTGCGCCTGGCCCGGGCGCAGACGATCACCCGGGCGATCGGCCTGTCCGTCACTGGGATCGCCACGTTCGGGCTCTACGCGGTTCTGGGGACGTTGCTCGTCGGGGGCGTGGTGGCGCTCGCGGCGGCGGCCACCGCGCTGCTCGCGCTCCAGTCCGCGCGTACGAGCCTGCGCACGGCGATCTTCGCCACCAACTCGCTCTACGAGGACGCCCTCTACTACCAGGACTACCGCGACTTCCTCGACCGGGCGACCCGGCGGATTCCGGCCGGCGGGCACCTGCCGGTCGACGGGTTCACGCGCATCGACGTCGAACGGGTCAGCCTGCGCTACCCGGACACCGACAGCGCGGCGGTCGACGAGGTCAGCCTCACGGTCCGGCGCGGTGAGGTGATCGCGCTGGTGGGGGAGAACGGCTCCGGCAAGACCACCCTCGCGAAGCTGATCGCCGGCCTGTACCGGCCCACCGGCGGCACGATCCGCTGGGACGGCGTGGACGCCGCCGAACTGGACCCACGGCAGACCGCCGCCCAGGTCGCGGTGATGAGCCAGGACTGGTGGAGGTTCCCGTTCACCGCCCGGCAGAACATCCGCGTCGGCCGCCACGACCGTGCCGGCGGGCCCGGGCCCAGCGTGGAGACCGCCGCCCGCGACGCCGCCGCCCACGACATGATCAGCGAGCTGCCGTTCGGGTACGACACGCTGCTGGACCGGCAGTTCAAGGACGGCCAGGACCTGTCCGGTGGGCAGTGGCAGCGGCTGGTGGCCGCACGCGGCCTCTACCGTGACGCCCGGCTGCTGATCTGCGACGAGCCGTCCGCGGCGCTTGACGCGCGTGCCGAGCACGCCCTCTTCCAGCACCTGCGGCGGCACCCGGACCGGGCCGTCGTGCTGATCACCCACCGGCTCGCCAACGTCCGGCACGCCGACCGGATCTTCGTGATGGACCACGGCCGGCTCGTGCAGTCAGGCGACCACGACACGCTGATGGCCCAGGGCGGGCTCTACCGAGAGCTGTTCGAGTTGCAGGCGGCCGGCTACCTCGCCGGCAGCGCGGAACCCGCCGACGGTTGACCTCCAGCGCACTCGAACTCCTACCGTGACCGGACCGCGCGCCACCCGGCTGGCGCGGTGCAACCCAGGGAGTTCACATGCGCTATCGCGTCCTCGGCGGCACCGGCATCGAGGTCAGCGTCCACTGCCTCGGCGCCATGATGTTCGGCGCGGTCGGCAACCCCGACCACGACGACTGCGTCCGGATCGTCCACAAGGCACTCGATCAGGGGATCAACTTCGTGGACACCGCCGACATGTACTCGGCCGGCGAATCGGAGGAGATCGTCGGCAAGGCCCTGCGCGGCCGCCGCGACGACGTGGTGCTCGCCACGAAGGTCCACTTCCCGATGGGGGAGGGGCCCAACCGGGGCGGCAACTCGCGACGCTGGATCGTCCGGGCGGTCGAGGACAGCCTGCGCCGGCTCGGCACCGACTGGATCGACCTCTACCAGGTGCACCGTCCCGACCACACCACCGACGTCGAGGAGACGCTCGGCGCGTTGACCGACCTGGTCCGGGCCGGGAAGATCCGCGCGTTCGGCTGCTCGACCTTCCCGGCCGAGGAGATCGTGGAGGCGCACCACGTCGCCGAGCGGCGGGCGCTCGGCCGCTTCCGCACCGAGCAGCCGCCGTACTCGATCCTGGCGCGCGGCATCGAGACGTCGGTGCTGCCGGTCTGCCGCCGCTACCGGATGGGTGTGCTGGTGTGGAGCCCGCTGGCCTCCGGGTTCCTGTCCGGCCGGTACCGGCCGGACAGGAACCCGGAGGCCAGCGGGCTCCACACCAGCACACCCATCCGGTAGCGGCGGCAGACCGGCAGCACCGACGTCTCGATGCCGCGCGCCAGGATCGAGTACGGCGGCTGCTCGGTGCGGAAGCGGCCGAGCGCCCGCCGCTCGGCGACGTGGTGCGCCTCCACGATCTCCTCGGCCGGGAAGGTCGAGCAGCCGAACGCGCGGATCTTCCCGGCCCGGACCAGGTCGGTCAACGCGCCGAGCGTCTCCTCGACGTCGGTGGTGTGGTCGGGACGGTGCACCTGGTAGAGGTCGATCCAGTCGGTGCCGAGCCGGCGCAGGCTGTCCTCGACCGCCCGGACGATCCAGCGTCGCGAGTTGCCGCCCCGGTTGGGCCCCTCCCCCATCGGGAAGTGGACCTTCGTGGCGAGCACCACGTCGTCGCGGCGGCCGCGCAGGGCCTTGCCGACGATCTCCTCCGATTCGCCGGCCGAGTACATGTCGGCGGTGTCCACGAAGTTGATCCCCTGATCGAGTGCCTTGTGGACGATCCGGACGCAGTCGTCGTGGTCGGGGTTGCCGACCGCGCCGAACATCATGGCGCCGAGGCAGTGGACGCTGACCTCGATGCCGGTGCCGCCGAGGACGCGATAGCGCATGTGAACTCCCTGGGTTGCACCGCGCCAGCCGGGTGGCGCGCGGTCCGGTCACGGTAGGAGTTCGAGTGCGCTGGAGGTCAACCGTCGGCGGGTTCCGCGCTGCCGGCGAGGTAGCCGGCCGCCTGCAACTCGAACAGCTCTCGGTAGAGCCCGCCCTGGGCCATCAGCGTGTCGTGGTCGCCTGACTGCACGAGCCGGCCGTGGTCCATCACGAAGATCCGGTCGGCGTGCCGGACGTTGGCGAGCCGGTGGGTGATCAGCACGACGGCCCGGTCCGGGTGCCGCCGCAGGTGCTGGAAGAGGGCGTGCTCGGCACGCGCGTCAAGCGCCGCGGACGGCTCGTCGCAGATCAGCAGCCGGGCGTCACGGTAGAGGCCGCGTGCGGCCACCAGCCGCTGCCACTGCCCACCGGACAGGTCCTGGCCGTCCTTGAACTGCCGGTCCAGCAGCGTGTCGTACCCGAACGGCAGCTCGCTGATCATGTCGTGGGCGGCGGCGTCGCGGGCGGCGGTCTCCACGCTGGGCCCGGGCCCGCCGGCACGGTCGTGGCGGCCGACGCGGATGTTCTGCCGGGCGGTGAACGGGAACCTCCACCAGTCCTGGCTCATCACCGCGACCTGGGCGGCGGTCTGCCGTGGGTCCAGTTCGGCGGCGTCCACGCCGTCCCAGCGGATCGTGCCGCCGGTGGGCCGGTACAGGCCGGCGATCAGCTTCGCGAGGGTGGTCTTGCCGGAGCCGTTCTCCCCCACCAGCGCGATCACCTCACCGCGCCGGACCGTGAGGCTGACCTCGTCGACCGCCGCGCTGTCGGTGTCCGGGTAGCGCAGGCTGACCCGTTCGACGTCGATGCGCGTGAACCCGTCGACCGGCAGGTGCCCGCCGGCCGGAATCCGCCGGGTCGCCCGGTCGAGGAAGTCGCGGTAGTCCTGGTAGTAGAGGGCGTCCTCGTAGAGCGAGTTGGTGGCGAAGATCGCCGTGCGCAGGCTCGTACGCGCGGACTGGAGCGCGAGCAGCGCGGTGGCCGCCGCCGCGAGCGCCACCACGCCCCCGACGAGCAACGTCCCCAGAACCGCGTAGAGCCCGAACGTGGCGATCCCAGTGACGGACAGGCCGATCGCCCGGGTGATCGTCTGCGCCCGGGCCAGGCGCAGCTCGGCGCGGGTCTCCAGGCGCGTCATGAGGTGGTACTCCGAGAGCAGGAAGTCGCGCATCTGGTACGCGCGGATCTCGGCCGCGGTGTGCCGGTTGGCCATCAGGTCGCCCAGCATCCACTTGCGTCGCCGCCGGGTGATCCGGGCGAGCCAGTCGACGTGCTGGCGGCGGGCCATCCGCACCGCCGTCACCGCCTCCGGCGCGGCGGCGACGACCAGGCAGGGCAGCAGAAGCGGGTGGATGATCGTCACCGCGGTAGCCGTGGCGATCACGCCGACCACACCGGTGACCAGGTTGACCGTGTCGTTGACCAGGGAGCCCGCCTCGACCAGTCCCCGGTCGCGGGCGCGGTCGATCTCCTCGGCGAAACCGGCGTCGTCGAAGGCGGCCAGCTCCACCGCTGAGGTCGTCTCGAACAGCCGCCGCTCCACTGTGAAGTTGATCTGCGGTACAAGCCGGGCCTGCGCCCATCCGGCGGCGATGGTCAGCGCGCCGCGCCCGGCGACGGCGGCCGCCGCCAGCGTCAGGGCGGGCAGCGCCGCCCGGATGCGGTCCGGTGTCGGGCCGGCGGCGAACAGCTGGTGGAGCACTCCGGTGGTGGCGAGCAGGCCCAGCGTGGTGAGCACACCGGCGGCGACGTTGAGACCCAGCGACGCGGCGGTGTCCCGGCGGCTGGTCGCCCAGGCGAGGGTGATCGCCTCGCGGATCAACGCGGGCAGCCGGCGTGCCACCGACCAGAATCCGGTGTGGGCCAGCTCGGTGGCCCGGTGCATCCAGTGCGGATCGACCAGCTCGGGCAGGGTCGTCTCCCCCGCCGGCTCCTCCGGGTCGGACGGTGGACGAGGGTGGATCACCCCGGCCATGGCACCCCCTCGACGCGTTCGGGCAGCAACGCTGGATACTACGTTCCGCTATCGAAATATGTCTTTCAGTAACCGGCGTGTCGTACAGGCGTCCCAACGGCGTGTCCCGCGGCGGTGACCGGAAAGACCCGCCCGCACGGTGGTCGCCGCCGGGTCGCGTCGCGCGCGACCGGTCCGGGTGGCAGGCTTGTGGGGTTCGCCGGCGCGCGCCGGCCGACCGCCCGTCGTGAAGGAGAAGATCGACCCGATGGCTGTGGACGTCACCACCACCGACGAATGGCAGGCGCTGCGCAAGCACGCCGAGGCGATGCGCGGCACGCACCTGCGCGACCTGTTCGCCGCCGACGGGCAGCGGGGTGAGCGGCTCACCGGTGAGGTCGCCGACCTGCACGTGGACTACAGCAAGAACCTGGTCACCGACGAGACCATCGCGCTGCTCGGCGCGCTCGCCGAGCGGGTCGGCCTGACCGACCGGATCGCGGCCATGTTCGCCGGCCGGCACATCAACGTCACCGAGGACCGGGCGGTGCTGCACACCGCGCTGCGCCTGCCAGCGGACGCGTCGCTCACCGTGGACGGCCAGGACGTGGTCGCCGACGTGCACGCCGTGCTGGACCGCATGTCGGCGTTCGCGCAGCGGGTGCGCTCCGGCTCGTGGCGGGGCCACACCGGCGAGCGGATCACCACGGTGGTGAACATCGGCATCGGCGGGTCGGACCTCGGGCCGGTGATGGCGTACGAGGCGCTGAAGGCGTACCGCGACGCGGGCATCAGCTGCCGGTTCGTGTCGAACATCGACCCGACCGACATCCACGACAAGACCGCCGACCTGGACCCGGCGAGCACGCTGTTCGTCGTGGTGTCCAAGACGTTCTCCACCCAGGAGACGCTCGCCAACGCCGACCAGGCGCGGCGCTGGCTGCTGGCCGGGCTGGACGCCGACGACGACGCGATCGCCCGGCACTTCGTCGCGGTCAGCACCAACGAGCAGCGGGTCCGCGACTTCGGCATCGACCCGGAGAACATGTTCGGCTTCTGGGACTGGGTGGGCGGGCGCTACTCGCTGCCGTCCGCGGTCGGCCTGTCGGTCATGCTGGCGATCGGGCCGGACCGGTTCCGCGAGATGCTGGCCGGCTACCACGCGGTCGACGAGCACTTCCGGTCCGCCCCGGTGGAGCGCAACGTGCCGGCGCTGCTCGGCCTGCTCAACGTCTGGTACACCGACTTCCTCGGCGCGGAGACCCACGCGGTGCTGCCCTACTCGCAGTACCTGCACCGGTTCCCCGCCTACCTCCAGCAGCTCACCATGGAGAGCAACGGCAAGTCGGTACGCGTCGACGGCTCACCCGTGACGTACCCGACCGGGGAGATCTTCTGGGGCGAGCCGGGCACCAACGGCCAGCACGCGTTCTACCAGCTCATCCACCAGGGCACCCGGCTGATCCCGGCGGACTTCATCGCGTTCAGCCGGCCCAACCACGACCTGGGCGACATGCACGACCTGTTCATGTCGAACTTCTTCGCCCAGACCGCCGCGCTGGCGTTCGGGCGGACCCGGGAGCAGGTGGAGGCCGAGGGCACCGCGCCCGAGGTGGTGGCGCACCGGGTGATGGCGGGCAACCACCCGACCACCTCGATCCTGGCGCCGAAGCTCACCCCGGCGACGCTGGGTCAGCTGATCGCGCTCTACGAGCACATCACGTTCACCGAGGCCGCGATCTGGGACATCAACGCCTTCGACCAGTGGGGTGTGGAGCTGGGCAAGGTGATGGCCAACCAGCTCGCGCGGAAGCTCACCGGGCCGGACCCGGACCTGGCCGACGTGGACACCTCGACCGCCGAGCTGATCCGCCGCTACCGGGCCGAGCGCGGCCGGAGCTGACCGCACGTCCATGGCGTCCCGCGTAGACCGGCGGGACGCCACGGGTCAGCGGCGCAGCAGATCGGCGTGCGCGGCGCGCAGCCGGGCCAGCGCCGCGTCGCCGGCCGGCGCGCGGCGGTCCAGTTCGGCCCACGCCTCGGCGAGCGCGTCGGCCAGCGCCCGCAACTCGGCGGCGTGCCGCCGGCTGGACTGCCGGTGCAGCTCCTCCAGGCGGCGGGCCCAGCCGGCGCTGATCGCGGCGACGCGTTCGGCGTCGGCGCGGGCCTGGGCGCCGGTGCGGGCGGCGGACGCGGGCACGATCGCGGCGACCGGCCGGGGGTCGCCGTCGCGGGTGACGACTGTGACGGTGTCGGTCAGCTCGGCCAGGGAGACGAGCTGGGTGAGCCGGGTGCGGACCTCGCGCAGCGGCAGGGCGCGCGGCTGGGGGGACCGGTCGGCCAGTGCGGGGACAGCCATGGACAGATGTTCACGTCCGGGTACGACAATTTCCCGGTCAGGCGGTCCACTCCGGCGCCAGCACGGACCAGACCTCCAGGTCGGCGCGGCCGTCGGGCGTCGGTGCGGCGCCGCGCATGACGCCGTCGCGGCTCATGCCGAGCCGCCGCGCGACGGCGATGCTGCGGTCGTTGCCGGCCTTCGTGACCCACTCGACGCGGTGGATGCCGCGCTCCCGTACCGCCCAGTCGATGACGAAGCGGGCGGCGCGGGTGACCAGGCCCTGCCCCTCGGCGCCGGGTTCCAGCCAGCAGCCGGCCTCGCACACCCCGCGTTCGGTGCTCAGCGACACGAACAGCACGCCGCCGACGAGCGTGCCGCGCTGCCAGATGCCCCAGATGCCGCCGTCGTCGCGGGCCCACCGGTCGGCGTACGCCTGGAGGACCTTGCGGGCCGACTCGGCGTCGGTGGCGACGAAGGACGCGCCGACCCAGGGCGAGATGTGGTCGCGGCAGCGGTCGAGGTTGGCCAGGAACTCGTCGGCGTGCCAGGGCGACAGTGGACGCAGCTCGGCGTCGTCGGTGAGGGCGTGGGCGAACATCAGGGGAAGCTAGCAGGACCGTCGCGCTTTTGTCGGTCGGTCCCTCTACGGTCTGCGCCGTGAACGCCGTCCAGACGTACCGATATCTTCAGCCGTCCGCGCTGCGCGCCGCCGGTCTCGACCTGCAGACCTGCGGCGGCCCGGCGGCCAACCCGCGCTTCTTCGCCGGTTTCCTCACCGCTCCCGCCGCGGCGGCGGCCGGGCTGCTCGCCGTCGCCGAGGTGGCCCGCACCCGCTACCACCAGCCGGTCAACCCGGCCAGTCTGGACCCGGTGGTGACCGGCAGCCGCGGCCGCCTGCGGTTCGAGTCGTTCTCCGGCTGCTGCGGGGTGTACGCGCGGATGGACGTGCTGCCGGCCGGGCTGGACGGGGAGATCAGCGGCCACGGCACCACGAACGTGGACGTGAACCCGCCGCTGCGGGAGGCGCTGGCCCGGGTGGACGGCATCGAGCCGCTGCACGTGGCGGTCGGCCCGGACGACCTGACCGTCTCCACCATGGACGGCTCGGTGGTCGAGCGGAAGGTGCCGCTGCCCGGCCGCTGGCTGCGCGGCTTCGCCGAGGTGCACGTGCTCACCGCCGGCTTCGAGCCGCGCGCCGAGATCGCGGCGGCGGAGGCGGCGGCGTTCCTGCGCCGGCTGCCCGCCGCCGGTGACCGGAGTGTGCTGTGGGCGGTGCCCGCCGGGCGTACGCTGCGGCTGACCTCCCGCCCGGTGCCGGGCGCTGTCTGCCTGGCCGGCGCGGGCCGGCTCGCGGCGCTGCGCGGCGTGCTGCGGCACGCGCGCACCCTGCGGGTGTACGGCCCGGCGGTGCGCGCCGGTTCCCCCGCCGTGCCGAGCACGTGGGAGCTGGACACCGGGGCGTTGCGGCTGTCGCTGACGCTGTCCCCCGAGCCGTACCGGGGTTTCTCCGGTGAGGGCGCTGCCCTGGCGGCGCTCGCCGGTGACGACGTGGTCGACGACGCGGAGCTGGTGGGCGCGCTGCTCAACTGGGATCCGGCGATCGACGTGGCCGCGCTGGCCGACGCCGCCGCGCTGCCCGACGAGCGGGTGCGTGCCGCGCTCGCCCAGCTGGGCACCGCCGGGCGGGTCGGGTACGACGTGGCGGACGGGGCGTACTTCCACCGGGTGATGCCCTACGACGCGGGCCGCGCGGAGCGGGACAACCCGCGGCTGGTCGGCGCGCGTGCGCTCGTCGAGCGCGGCGCCGTCGAGCGCGACGGCGAGAACGCGACGGTACGCACCGACGCCGAGACCTACCGGGTACGCCGGCACCCGGACGGCGCGTACTCCTGTTCCTGCCGCTGGTGGGCGCGGCACCGCGGGCAGCGGGGGCCGTGCAGGCACGCGCTGGCCGTGTCGATGGTCGCGGCGCCGGTGGGGGCGCTGTCGTGACCGGCTTCGTCGAGGCGGTGGTGCGCGGCAGGATGTCGCAGGTCCGGTCGGCCCTGGCCGGGTTGGACGAGCCGGCCCGGCGGGCACTCGGCGACGAGCTGGTCGCCGACGTGCGCCGCAGGCGGGACGCCTGGTGGTGGCAGGGCGAGGCGGCGACGCTGGCGGTCGCAGCGGTGGGGACGCTGAGCACCCCGACGAAGGTGGCCGCGCTGCTCGGCCGCCGCTCGGTCTGGCTGAACGGCGTCGACGCGGCACCGGTGGTCGACGTCGCCCGGGAACGCGGGGTGACCTGGCTGGCCGACGTGGCGTACAAGCTGGCCGACCGGCTCCCCCGGGACCGGATGGTCGCGGGCTGGCGGTTCGTCGCTGGCCTCCTGACGGCCGAGAAGGCTCCGCCGCCGACCGGGGACGACTTCGTGCGAGGCTGGGCCGCCGCGCAGGGCTGGCCGGACCCACGCGGGACGCGACCGCCGACCGTGGACCGGCTGCGCGCGGACCCGTTCCTCGACGCGCTGTTGCCGCGCCTGTTCGAGGTGGACGGGGTGGGCACCGAGCTGGCCCGCGGCGACGGTACGGGCACGGAGGCGGTGCCCCGGGCGCTGGTGGCGCTGGCGGCGGAGGGCCGGCTCGACCGGGCGGTCCTGCTCAACGGCGTCCTGGGCCGGCTGCTGCGCGGCGACCGGCCGGGCGCGCTGCGCCCGTTCCTGGTCCTGCACGACCTGCTGGCGCCGACCCCGGACGAGGTGGCGGTGCGGTCGAGCGCCTATCTGCGGCTGCTCGCCGACGGGCCGGGGCCGGTGGCCCGCGCCGCCCAGCGGACGCTGCGGCAGGCCGGTGACGTCGCCGAGCCCGAGGCGCTGTGGGAGGCCGCCCGGACGGTGCTGGCCCGGCCGGAGAAGGCGCTGGTCCGGGCGCAGGTGTCCTGGCTCGACCGGCTGGCCCGGCAGCACCCGGACCGGGCCCCGGAGATCGGTGCGGTGCTCGCCGTGGCGGCCGGCCATCCGGACGCCGGCCTGCGTGAGCGCGCGCTGACGCTGGCGCAGCGCCACGGTCACCGGCCGGTGGCCGTCGCCTCAGTGGCCGAGGCCCGCGACGACCTGCCGCCGCCGCTGCCGGCAGCGGCCGCGCCGCCGCCGATCCAGGACGTGGA
This sequence comes from Micromonospora sp. RV43, assembly GCF_001029515.1. NCBI lineage: Bacteria > Bacillati > Actinomycetota > Actinomycetes > Micromonosporales > Micromonosporaceae > Micromonospora > Micromonospora sp. RV43. The sequence continues at coordinate 135,091 of NZ_LEKG01000001.1, forward strand.
CGAACTGGTGGAGGAGGTCGCGGCGTCGCTCGGCCGACGCTGGCCCGCGCTGACGGCGGAACGCGTCATGGACGGGCTGGTCCGGCTCGGCACCGCCGACCGCGAACGGCTCGCGGCGGCGCTCCTGCCTGTGGTGCGCCGCGAGCGGGTCGGCGCGTACGACCATCCCTGGTCGGTGTTCAACCGCTCGGTCCAGATGCACGGGCTCCTGCTGGCCGTCTGCGGCGAGGCCGAGGCGGCGACCCGCCGCGACCAGTGGAGCACGCTGCTGGCCGAGTCCCGCCCGCGCGCGCCGCTCCCGTTCCGGGGTGGTCCGCCGGTTCCGGCCACACGCCGGCCCGCGCCCGTCCAGCTCGCCTGCACCCGGCTGGCCGAGATCGGGCAGCGGCTGGACGGCCGCGACGATCCGGGCCTGCTGTCCGCGCCGACCTCGGTCACCGGGGCGATCGAGCCGGTGGCACTCTACGAACGGCTGGCGGCGCTGGGTGACCGTCCGGTGTGGCGCTGGGATCTCGCGCAGGCTCTGCTGCGCCTGCCGGCCGGCGTCGACGGGCCGCTGGCCGAACGCGCCGCGGCGCTGCGCACGCCGGCTGGTGACGAGCTGGCCCGCTGGCTGCGCGGCGACGCCGTGCCGGCCCCCGCGCAGCAGGTGGTGACGGTGGGCCGGCGGGCGCGGTCGGCCGGGTACGACTGGGGCTACGACCAGTTGCCCGAGGGCCGGACGCTCGTCGCGCTCACCCCGCCGGACGGCGTCGAGGACCGGCTCGGCCTGCTCACCCTGACGCCCACGCCGATCGGCCGGTGGACCGACGGCTGGGGTGACGTCTGGCCGGCCGTCCTGCCCGGCCACCGGGGCGTGGTCGCCGCGCACCTGCTGCCCGAGGTGGCCGGCGCGGCGCAGGAGGACACCCTCGGGCACGCCGCCGCCCTGCCGGTGCTGGCCGAGTGCACGGGCGCGGGCGGACCGGCCCTCGATCTGGCGCTGGCCTACGGGTTGTGCGCCCGCCACGAGGCGGACCGGGTGGCCACGCTCGACGCGGTGCTGATCCTGGCCGCCGCCGGTGACCTGGACGCGCCGGCGACCGGCGGGCACCTCGGCGCGCTGGCGGCCGGCGGGCAGGTGACGCTGACCCGGGCGGTCACGCCGCTGCGCGACGCGGTGGCGGCGGGCGCCCCGCTGAGCGTGTGGCGGCTTCTCGCCGCGGCGTTGCCGCCGCTGCTCGGCGCGCCGACGCCGCCCCGGGGCACGCCGGACCTGCTGGCGCTGGCGGCGGACACGGCGACCGCGACGGGCGTGCGGATCGAGGTACCGGGGCTGGCCGACGTGGTGGCCCGGGGCGGCGGCAGCCGGCTCGTCGCCGAGGCCCGCCGGCTCACCGCCGCCCTGGCCGCCTGAGCCGGCACGTCGTCGCACGGGCTGGCGTCGTCGGGTGTCAACCGCCGGGCAGCGCCCACGGCCAAAGCCACGGCGGTCAGATGATCAGGTGGGTCCAGTACGTGAGCCAGACCGCGAACAACGCGCCCTGGAGCAGCGCCAGCGCGGCGGTGAGCCAGCTGTCGAGGCCGGGCCGCCGCGACCAGCGGGCCAGCACGAACGCGACCGGGAAGGCGGCGAGCAGATAGCGCAGCAGGCTCTTGTACACCGGCGGCCCCATCGACAGCGGCACCAGCACCATGACGAGCGTGTAGACCAGGTACGGCCAGTCGGCGCGGCGGCGCAGCCCGACGACCGCCACCGCCAGCGTCGCCACCGCGATCCAGACCCGCAGCGCGTCGGCCGAGTTGCCGCCGGTCAACGCGGACGCGGCCGTCGCGATCGGGTTCTGCAGCCGGATCCCCCAGCCGGTCTCCTGGGCGTGCTGGTAGGCGAACCAGTCGCCGCTCTGCCAGCGGCAGAAGGCCATGAACGTCAGCCAGCCCGCCGGGACCAGCAGCAGCGGCCAGCCCTGTCGCAGCAGCCGCGGCCACGCCCGGGGTCCGGCCCGCCAGCCGTGTTCACGCAGCAGCACCAGCGCCAGCGGCACCACCACGAGGAAGCCGACCGAGCGGCTCATCGCCAGGAAGTAGCCGACGACGCCGACGAGCAGCCAGCGGCTCCGCTCGGCGTACCAGAAGGCGGCCAGCGCGAGGCAGACGAACAGCGACTCGGTCAGCGCCGCCTGGAACAGGAACGCCGTCGGCAGGAGCAGCAGGTACCGGACCGCTCGCCGGCCGTCGGCCGCTCCCGCGCCGCCGAGCAGCCGGCCCCCCAGCCGGTACGCGTAGTAGAGCTGGAACACCAGCGCCACGTTGCTCACGAGCAGCAGCGCCCATGCGGTGTGCCCGCCGAGCAGCGGCGCGAGCGGCCGGGCCAGGAACGGGTACAGCAGCGGGAAGCCGAAGTCGGGCCAGGGCCGGTCCAGCGGCAGCCGGGCCAGGTGCTCGTAGAGGAACGAGTCCCAGGCGAACCAGAGCGAGAACCAACGGTGGGACGAGATCGCGTCCTGCTGGGCCCGCATCGCGGTCTCGTCGGCCGGCGGCGCGCCCGGCACTCCGCCCCAGGCGGTGAGCACCAGCACGCCGATCAGGCTGAGCACGAGCTTCGAACCGACGAAGACGGCGAGCACGAATCCCCACGGCTCGGGCAGCCGGCGGGCGACCGAGACTCCCCGCGACCACCACCGGGTACGCCCGGCGCACGCCCCGCCGCCGGGGTCGACCCGCCGTTCGTCCGCCATCGCGCTCCCACCGTCCGGCCCTCGGGCCGACTCGCCCGGCCGCAAAACCCGGTGCGCGTTCCCCGTCCGGACCGGTCCACACCCGGCGCAGCCGTCGCGGATCGGCGCTGATCGGCAGGTGAGGAAGCCGTCAGGGTGGGTATGCGCGCTGCCGCATCGGCAGGCGGGGGGCGCGTACGGCATGGGCGACGGCGACGGGACCGTGATCATCGGGGCGGGGCCGGCCGGGCTGACCGCCGCGTACGAGCTGCTGCGGCACGGCGAGCCGGTCCGGGTCTACGAGGCCGACGACGTGGTGGGCGGGATCAGCCGGACGGTGGAGCGCGACGGCTGGCGCTTCGACATCGGCGGGCACCGCTTCTTCACCAAGGTGTCCCGGGTCGAGGACTTCTGGCACGAGATCCTCCCCGACGAGGACTTCCTGCTCCGGCCACGGATGAGCCGGATCTACTACCGGGGCGCGCTGTTCGACTACCCGCTCAGCGCCGGCAACGCGCTGCGCAACCTCGGCCTGCTGGAGGCGGCGCGCTGTCTGGGCTCGTACGGCCGGGCCCGGCTGCGCCCGCCGAAGGACCAGTCGCACTTCGAGGGGTGGGTGTCGGCGCGGTTCGGCTGGCGGCTCTACTCGATCTTCTTCAAGACGTACACGGAGAAGGTCTGGGGGATGCCGGCGGACCGGTTGCAGGCCGACTGGGCCGCCCAGCGGATCAAGAACCTGTCGCTGGCCACGGCGATGCGCAACGCGCTGCTGCCCCGGCGCAACCGCACCGACGTGACCAGCCTGATCGAGGAGTTCCAGTACCCGAAGCACGGCCCCGGGATGATGTGGGAGCGCTGCGCCGAGGAGGTCGCCAAGCGCGGCGGCACCGTTCGTACCGGCGTCTGGGTGACCGAGGTGCAGCGGGATCCGGCCGCGCGGCGGGCCACCGCCGTGACGGTGGCCGACGCGGGCGGGGCGCGCACCGAGCCGGCTGCGCACGTGATCTCCTCGATGCCGATCTCCGCGCTGGTGCGGGCGATGCGCCCGGAGGCGCCGCCCGAGGTGCGGGCCGCCGCCGACGACCTGCGGTACCGGGACTTCCTGACCGTGGCGCTGGTGGTGCCGGAGGAGTTCTCGTTCCCGGACAACTGGATCTACGTGCACGACCCGGCGGCCCGGGTGGGCCGGATCCAGAACTTCGGCTCCTGGTCGCCGTACCTGGTGAAGGACGGGCGGACCTGCCTGGGGCTGGAGTACTTCGTGTTCGAGGGCGACGAGATGTGGCGGACGCCGGACGCCGAGCTGATCGCGTTCGCCACCGCCGAGCTGGAACGGCTGGGCCTGGTCAAGCCCGGGTGCGTGGAGGCGGGCTACGTGGTCCGGATGCCGAAGGCGTACCCGGTCTACGACGAGCGGTACCAGCGCAACGTCGACGTGATCCGGGACTGGCTCGCAGCGAACGTGCCGAACGTGCACCCGGTCGGCCGCAACGGCATGCACCGGTACAACAACGCCGACCACTCCATGCTGACGGCGATGCTGACCGCGGAGAACATCGCGCACGGCGCGGAGCACGACGTCTGGACCGTCAACGTCGAGCAGGACTACCACGAGCAGCGCAGCCCGTCGCGGCACGGCACCGGCCGGGACGCGCCGGTCGTCCCGGCCCGGCGGTGAGGCCCCGGGCGTGAGGTGGTCGTGACGGGCGGCGTTGTGCCGGTCACCTAGCGTGGACCGGGAGCGGCACCCTTCCGGCGTCGCCACCTCCGGGCCCTGCGAGGACTGATGACCTTCAGCATCGGCATCTTCGACCTCTTCACCTACCTCACCCCCGGGTCGCTCTACCTCACGCTGTCCGCCTACCTCGCGGTCCGGCAGGACTGGGTGCGGCTGGACGACCTGAGCCGGCAGCCCACGCCGCTGCTCCTGCTCCTGGCCCTGCTGCTCGCCTACGTGCTGGGCAACGCCACGTACGGCCTCGGTCGTGTCGTCGACCGGGCACTGCCGTTCTGGAACTGGGGCCGATTCGACGCCCGCCGGGTGTTCGCGGAGCAGGCCCTCGGCGCGGCCGGCTCGCGGATGCTCACCGCGCCCTGGGGGGTGCTGCTCGCAGCGGCCGAGTTGCACAACCGGGAGGTGGCCGCCGAGGCGACACGGATGCGGGCGATCGGGCTGATGATGCGGAACGCCACGGTGCCGCTGCTTCTCGGCGCGGTCCTGGCCGTTGTCGAAGCCGGTCGCGGGTTCGGCGGGACCGCGGCGGTCCTCGCCGGGCCGGCTCTGCTCGCCGTCGCGGGTGGCGCCGCCTGGCGGAGCGTCGTGCTGCGGTTCTGGGCCGAGTTGAAGACGTTGGAGATCTGCTTCGTCATCCCGGACATCGAGGACCGGCTCCGCGGTCCGGCCGGAACGGAACCGGCTGAAGGCCCCGGCGCGTGAGGGTGGTCATAACCGCTGGACGACCGCCGCGGCAGTGCTGCTAGCCTTCTGGGCAGGTCATGAGCGCCAGCGCGAAGCCCCGGCTCGCTGGCCGGCAACCCTCCTCCGCGGTGGGGTGCCCCGGGTGAAGACCAGGCACCGGCAGCCGCCGGTGCAAGCGTGGCCTGGCACCCAGGTCAGCAACAGACCAGGGAGACCGATGTCCGCACCACCCTCCACCCCATCCGGCGACGTCGCCGCGTACCCGGCCCGCTTCGCGCTGGTCAAGCGCCGCCATGTCCACCTGATGCGGGTGTGCAGCGACGCCTGTCGCCTCGCGCGCTGAGCGAACGCCACCCTCCTTTCCCCGATCCACCCTTCTCCGGCCCGGTGTCCGTCCGGCGGGCCGGCGCCGACGCGCACCCCGCGCGTCCATCCACTCTGGAGAGACATCGTGCGTTTCCGTACCGTCCTGACCCGTGCCGTCGCCGTCGGCGCGGCCGCCCTGCTCGCCGTCACCGCGCTCACCGCCTGCGGCAACGACGACACCACCGCGGCCGACAACCCGTACGGCCTGCTCCAGCCCGGCGTGATCCGCGCCGGCACGCTCACCGACGCCCCGCCGAACGTCTTCCTGAAGGACGGCAAGTTCACCGGCTTCGACAACGAGCTGCTGCGCGCCGTGGCCGCCAAGATCGACCTGAAGGTGGAGTTCGTCGGCACCGACTTCTCCGGCCTGCTCGCCCAGGTCAACAGCGGCAAGTTCGACGTGGGCAGCTCCTCGATCACGGTCACCGAGGCGCGGAAGAAGACAGTGGACTTCGGCAACGGCTACGACTTCGGCTACTTCGGCCTGGACGTGCCGGCCGGCTCACCGATCACCGGCTTCGACCAGCTCGCCGGCAAGCGCGTGGTGGTGGTCCAGGGCACCGTGCAGGACGACTACGCCACCAAGCAGAACCTCGATCCGGTGCGGGTGCCCGACTACAACAGCGCGATCAACCAGCTCAAGGCCGGTACCGCCGACGCCTGGATCGCCCCGGCCGAGATCGGCGACAAGTCCGCCGCCGACAGCAACGGCAAGATCAAGGTCGCGGCGAAGCAGCTCAGCCCCACCCCTACCGCGTACGCGGTGGCGAAGGGCGACGACAAGCTGCGCGAGGCGCTGAACAAGGGCCTCGACGAGGTCATCGCCGACGGCACGTGGAGCCGCCTGCAGGCCGAGTACTACCCGGGGCGGCCGGTCCCGGCCGACTTCAAGCCGGGCAGCGGGTCGGTGGCGGTGCCGTCGCCGTCGGCCGCCTCCTGAACCGGTAACCGAGCACGAGCGGGGCGGACGGAGCGGACATGGATCCACTGAGCACGCTGTGGGAGACGTTCTTCGACTGGGACTCGATGCGCGAGGCGCTGCCCGAGATGCTCACCGTCGGGCTGCCCAACACGCTCACCCTGGCGGTCTCCGCCGCCCTGCTCGGCTCGGTGCTGGGCATGCTGCTGGCCGTCGCCGGCATCTCGCGTACCCGATGGTTGCGGTGGCCGGCGCGGGTCTACACCGACGTGTTCCGCGGCCTGCCGGCCGCGGCGACCATCCTGCTCATCGGCGTGGGCCTGGCGCCGCTCGGCATGCAGGTGTGGGGCCCGAACCCCTATCCGCTCGGCGTGCTGGCGCTGTCCCTGATCGCCGCCGCCTACCTCGGTGAGATCTTCCGGGCGGGCATCCTGAGCGTCGAGGCCGCCCAGTTGGAGGGCGCGCGGGCGCTCGGCTTCTCGTGGGGTGAGGCGATGCGCCTGGTGATCATCCCGCAGGGAGTACGCCGGGTGCTGCCCGCCTGGGTCAACCAGCTCATCGCGCTGATCAAGGACTCCAGCCTGGTCTACTTCCTCGGCCTGCTGGCCAGCCAGCGGGAGCTGTTCCGGATCGGGCAGGACTACGCGGCGAACACCGGCAACCAGTCCGCGCTGCTGCTGGCCGGGTTGTTCTACCTGGTGCTGACCGTGCCGCTGACCCACGCGGTCAACTGGCTGGACCGGCGCCTGCGGCAGGGCCGCCCCGCCGCGCCGCCCGAGCCCGACACCGAGCCGGCCGACCTCACCCCGTCCGGGAAGGACCCGCGATGACCACCACGACCTCGGTCAGCCTGGCCGTCCGCGACGTGCACCTGGCCTTCGGCGCGCACCGGGTGCTGCGCGGCGCGGACCTCGACGTGGCCCGAGGCCGCGCGGCCTGCGTCATCGGCCCGTCCGGCTCCGGCAAGTCGACGCTGCTGCGCACCATCAACCGGCTGATCGAGCCGGACCGCGGTGACGTGCTGCTGGACGGGCGCAGCGTGCTGCGCGACGACCCGGACGCGCTGCGTCAGCGCATCGGCATGGTGTTCCAGCAGTTCAACCTGTTCCCGCACCTGAGCGTGCTGCGCAACATCACGCTGGCGCTGCGCAAGCTCAAGAAGCTGAGCGAGGACGAGGCGGTGGCGCTGGCCCGCGCCCAGCTCGACCTGGTCGGCCTGGCCGGCAAGGCGGACGCGCGGCCCGCGCAGCTCTCCGGCGGCCAGCAGCAGCGCGTCGCCATCGCACGGGCGCTCGCGCTGCGCCCGCAGGTGATGCTGTTCGACGAGGCGACCAGCGCGCTGGACCCGGAGCTGGTCAAGGGCGTACTGGCGGTGATGGCGGACCTGGCCGCCGCCGGGATGACGATGGTCGTGGTCACCCACGAGATGGGGTTCGCGCGCAGCGTCGCCGACACGGTGGCGTTCATGGACGCGGGCGTGGTGCTGGAGGCCGGGCCACCGGAGGCGGTGTTCGAGGCGCCGGAGCACCCGCGGCTGCGGCGCTTCCTGTCCCAGGTGCTCTGACGGACCTGCGGCCTCAGCCCTTCACCGCGCCGATCAGCACGCCCTTGACGAAGTGCCGCTGGATGAACGGGTAGACAGCGACGATCGGGGCGACCGTCAGCACCACCACCGCCATCTTGATCGCCTCGGTCGGCGGCATGGTCACCCCGCTGCTCGCGCCGGAGGTGTGCGGGGCCTGCCCGGCCAGCAGGTAGCTCTGGAGCACCCGCTGGATCGGGTACATGTCGTTACGGTCGATGAACAGCAGAGCGTCGAACCAGACGTTCCAGTAGCTGACCGCGTAGAACAGGCCGACCACGGCGATCACCGCGCGGGACAGCGGCAGCACGATGCGCGCGAGCGTACGGAAGTCGCTCGCGCCGTCGATGCGGGCGCTGTCCAGCAGCTCCGACGGGATGCCCTGGAAGAACCCGCGCACCACGACCAGGTTGAACACGCTGATCGCCGGCGGCAGGACCAGCGCCCAGATGGTGTCCTTCAGGCCCAGCCCGGTGACCACCAGGTAGCGCGGCACCAGCGGCGGATAGACCAGGAACGGGATCAGGAAGTACGCCAGCAGCCAGCGGTGGCCCAGCGAGCCCGGCCGGGACAGCCCGTACGCGGCGAGCACGGTGACCGTCAGCGCGATGGCGGTGCCGATCACGGTGACGAGCGTGCTGATCCACAGCGCCCGGGTGACCGCGCCACCGGCGAAGATCGTCTCGTACGCGGACGTGTCGATCCCCCGGGGCACGACCACCAGGCCGCCGGCCCGGGCGATGGTCTCCCGGGAGGAGAGGCTGGTCACCAGGATCACCCAGAGCGGGAACAGCACGCCCGCCACCAGCAGTGTGAGCGCGACGGCCTTGAGCCCCTGGCCGACCGGGGTGGGCGGTTCCTGCCACACCGGCCGGCGGGATCGGGTGCCGGACGCCCGGCGGATGAGCGTGGTCATGACTTCGAGTAGATCCCTCGTTCGCCGAGCATGTGCGCCACGCGGTTCGCGGCCAGGATCAGCACCAGCCCGATGACGGCCTTGAACAGTCCGGCCGCCGCGCCGTAGCCGTAGTTCCCGGTGGCGATGGAGAAGTGGTAGACGAAGGTGTCGAGCACCTCGGCGGCCTGCCGGCCGACGGCGTCGCGTTGCAGCAGGAACTGCTCGAAGCCGACCGAGAGCGCGTCGCCCAGGCGCAGGATGAGCAGCAGCACGATCACCGGGCGCAGACCGGGCAGCGTGATGTGCCACAGCCGCCGCCACCGGCCGGCGCCGTCCGCGGCGGCGGCCTCGTAGAGGTTCTGGTCGATGGTGGACAGCGCGGCGAGGAAGACGATGGTGCCCCAGCCGACGTCCTTCCACACCGCCTCGACGGTGACCAGGACGATGAACGTGTCCGGGTTGGTCATCACGTTCCACGGTTGCAGCCCGGCCTCGCGCATGCTCTGGGCGAGCAGCCCGGCACCGCCGAGCATCGCGACGAAGAACGTCACCACCAGCACCCAGCTGAAGAAGTGCGGCAGGTAGACGATCGTCTGGATCAGGCCGCGCAGCCGGCTGGACATCAGGTTGTGCAGCGCGATGGCCAGCAGGATCGGCAGCGGGAAGAAGAAGACGAGCTGGAACGCGGTGATCGCCAGCGTGTTGCGGAACGCGTCCCAGAACGCCGGGTCGTCGAACAGCAGCTGGAACTGCCCGAAGCCGATCCAGTCGCTGTGCAGGAACGCCTGCCACGGGTTGTCGCCCAGGTAGGGGTTGTAGTCCTGGAACGCGATCACGTTGCCGGCGATCGGCAGGTAACTGAAGATCAGCAGGACGAGGAAGCCGGGCGCCACCATGGCGAGCAGTTGCCAGTCCCGGCGCAGCCGGGTGCGCAGCGGCACCCGGCGGCGGGACTGGCGACGTCGGGGCGGGCGGCCCGGTGGGGCCGGCGCGTCCGGCCGGGCCCGTTCGGGCCCGGCCAGGACGGCCGGCTCGTTCACCGGCCCTCCTTGGGCAGCGAGTCGGCGAGCAGTTTGCGGGCCTCCTGGCCGCCGTTCGCCTTCCACTCCGCGACGATGGCGTCCACGTCGCTCAGCGGTCGGCGGCCGCGCAGCACGTCGGTGAACTTGTCCTCGGTGGGCACCTGGTTGGCCTTGTAGGCCGCGGGCATCTCCAGCTTCACCCCGGCCCAGGGGTTGGGCTCCATGTGCTTGACCATCTCGTTGGAGTACGCGAGCACGTCCGGCACGAAGCGCGGGGTGTCCGGGAACGGCCCGATGGTGGGGTTGCGGCCGCTGATGAAGAAGTACTGGTTGGCGATCTCCTTGAACGCCAGGTCGGTCTTGACGGGACCGTTCGGCGACGGGGTGTGGTGTTTGCCCGCGACGCCGAAGTCCCGCAGCTGGGCCTCCTGGCTGCCCAGCGGCGCGGAGCACCAGTTGATGATCCGCAGCAGTTCCTGGACCCGGTCCTTGCCGAGGCCCTTCTTGACGAAGGTGTAGGAGATCGGCTCGTCGTCGCCCCAGACCAGCGGGTCGCCGCCGGTGGCGGAGAAGATCGGCACCGGCTGGATGTTCAGCCTGGGGTTGGTCTTCTGGTGCTCGGCCTGGGCGCCCTGCCAGAATCCGACGCCGTCCTGGTGGAACACGATCGCGCCGTTCTTGGCGAACAGCTGCTTGGCGTCCGCGCCCTTGCTGGCCACGATGTCCGGGTGGACCAGGCCGTCCGCGTAGATCTTGGCCATGACCTCCAGTGCGCGGCGGAACTCCGGGGTCTCGTACTTGAACTCGGGGGTGCCGTCGGGCTTGACCCGCCACCCGCCCTTGTGGCCCGGCACCTTGTGGAACATCTGGATCATGGCGAAGACGTCGTTGAACGCCCACACCTTGCGCGCCGGGTCGGTGACCTGCTTGGCCACGGCGAGCAGGTCGTCGAGGTTCGCCGGCACGGCCAGGCCGCGCGCGTCGAGCAGGTCCTTGCGGGTGAACAGCGCCCAGGGGAACGGCCCGTCCGTGGGGTTCGGCACGGACATGATCCGCTCGTTCCACACCGCGCGCCGCCAGGCCCCGGTGGGGAAGCTCGCCAGCATCGGGTACGCGCCGGCGGCGTCGCCCTTGAGGTGGTCGGTCAGGTCCTCGAAGAGCACCTTGATCGCCTCGGCGAAGCGCGGGATCTTCTCCACCTCCCACCCCGGCACGCACAGCAGGTCCGGTACGTCCCGCGCGCCGAGCATCGCGTTGAGCTTGTCGGCGTACGTGGCGCCGTCCTGGATGGTGAAGTTGACGGGCACGCCCAGCTCGGCGTTCACGGCCTGGAGGTAGGCGCTCTGCGCGACTCCGGGCGGCGCCGGCCCCCAGGCGGGGGTCATCGCGGTGACCTGCTTCCCGCTGGTGCCGGGCTTGTCGGTGATGGCGTCGACGAGGTTCGCCGGATAGCGGGTGTAGCCGTCGGGCACCGGACGGGTGCCCACGATGTCGGGCTTGACGGCGCCGGGCAGGTCCTTGCGGGTGGGCAGCAGGCCGGAGACGGCGTCGAGGTCCTGGGCGGTGCCGGAGCCGGCCGGCTTCTCCGAGCAGCCGGCGAGCAGTGGGCCGGTGGCGGTGGCGGCCACGCCGAGGCCGACCAGGCCGAGGAAGCGGCGGCGGGAGGAGCCCGGGTCGGGGTGGTGCGCGGTCATCGGTCCCCCTTCGGGAAGGGAAGCGCAGTGGATTAGTTCGTATGGATGGTCAACAAACTAATCACGTCGATGAGCTTGCACAAGGGCGGACCGGATCGACACGGCGGTCAGGCCGGGCAGCGGTCGGACAACGCGTAGCGGGTGAGGACCACGTCGCCGATCTGGCGCACCTCGACCACCCGGGCCCGGCGCCCCGGGTGCCACGGGAAGCGGCCGTCCCCGACGAAGCGCGGCGCCCGCCGGTCCCCCACGAAGAACGGCGCCACCACCAGGTGCAACTCGTCGGCCAGGCCGGCGGTCAGGAACTGGCGGTGCACCGAGCCGCCGCCCTCCACCATCAGGCGCGCCACCCCGCGCCCGGCCAGGTCGGCCACCACCGCCTCCGGAGTGGCCGGATCACCGGCGTCGACCACCGTGGACACCGCGCCCACCTGCTCGCGGGCCTTGTCCACCACGCCGCTCGGGCAGTACACCAGCTTGAGCCCGTCACCGGCGGTGAAGAACCGGGCCCGCGGATCGAGGTCGCCGCTGCCGGTGACAGTCACCTTCACCGGCGACGGCGGCAACCCGCGCGCCACCCGCTCGGCGCGCCGGTGCTCGCTGCGCACCAGTAGGCGAGGGTCGTCGCGGCGGACGGTGGCCGCGCCCACCATGATCGCGTCGCACCCGGCCCGGGTCGCGTCGACCCGGTCCAGGTCGTCGTCGTTCGACAGCAGCAGCCGCTCGGTCGTCGCGTCGTCGATGTAGCCGTCGATCGACATCGCGCAGCTGAGCAGCACGTACGGGCGGGTCGTCACGGCACGAACGGCAGGTCGAGGGCATGGTCGGCGCGGGTCACCTTGGCCGCCAGATAGCCCGCGTTCGCCGGTGACAGGTGCACGCCGGTGGACACCCGGCCGGCCACCGTCACGCCCAGCCGTTCGAGCTGCGCCGCCTTGTCCGGGTTGTTGCTGAGCAGGGCCACCCGGTCCACGCCCAGCGCGGCGAGCATCTGCGCGGCCACCGTGTAGTCGCGCTCGTCCGCACCGCGCCCGAGCGCCAGGTTCGCCTCGTACGTGTCGAGGCCGCCGTCCTGGAGGGCGTACGCGTCGAGCTTGGCGTACAGGCCGATGCCGCGCCCCTCCTGCCGCAGGTAGAGCAGGTAGCCACCGGCCTCGGCGATCCGCTCGACCGCCTCGCGCAACTGCGGGCCGCAGTCGCAGCGCTGGCTGCCGAACACGTCCCCGGTGAGGCACTCGCTGTGCGGGCGGACCAGCGGCGGGTCGGCTTCGGCGTGCTCACCGAGCCCGAACGCCAGGTGCTCGCGGCCGTCGACGAGACCGTGGAAGGTGTGCACGCGGGCCGTGGTCACGTAGCCGTCGGGGAACCGGAGCGGAACCGTCACGCGGGTCCGGACCGTCGCGGCGGGCAGCGTTTCGTCCATGGTTCTCCTGTCCTCCGGTCGCCGGGCGGACCCGGCGACGCACACCTCGCTCCCCCACCGTAGGCGGGATCACCGACAGTTGCCGGGCTCGCGCCGAGGCATCCGCCGTGCCAGCAGCACCGCGGCGCCGGGAAGGCTGGCCACGAGGACCAGCGCGCCGTACACCGTGCCGGTCGCCACACCCTGCGCGGCGGTCAGCCCGGCCGAGGCGAACGCCCACGCGGCCACTCCCTCGCGCGGCCCGAAACCACCGACGTTCAACGGCACCGCCATGGCCAGCAGGGCCAGCAGCGTCAGCGGCAGCAGGTGCGACAGCGGTGCCTCCGCGCCGGCCGTGCGGGCCGCCACCACGAACGTGGCCAGGTGACCGGCGAACACCACGGTCGAGGCGACCACCACGCCGGCCCAGGTCCGGCGGCCCAGCACCCCGGAGCGGACGTCGGCGACAGCCGTCCGGGCGGCCCGGGCGAGCCGGGACGCCCCGGAGCGGGGCACCGCGCGGGCGGCGAGCACCAGCGCCAGCGCGACCACGGCGAGCACGGCCGCGAGGGCCGGCAGGTACCGGCGCACCGGCGACGGGAACGCGGCGAGCAGCGCCACCGCGATGACCACCTGCACCACCTGCCCGGCGGTGCGCTCCCACACCACCGCCCGGACGCCGCGGGCCACGTCCCCGGCGTCGCGGCCGTGCCGTACCGCCCGGTGCACGTCGCCGAGCACGCCGCCGGGGAGCGTGGAGTTGAGGAAGACCGCCCGGTAGCAGTGCGCCACCGCGGCGCGCATCGGCAGCCGTACGCCCAGCCCACCGGCTACCAGCGACCAGCGCCAGGCGCAGCAGACGGTGGTGATCACGCCGATGCCGAGCGCGGCGGCCAGCGCCGGCGCGTCGATCAGCCGCAGCCCGGCCAGGAACGGGCCGGTACCCACCGAGGCGACGAGCGCGGCGAGCACCGCCAGCCCGAGCAGCGGGCGTACCCAGGCTCCGTTCAGCCGGGCCCGGCGTGGCCGGATCGGTACGGATGCGACGGCCGGTACGGGTCCGGCGGAGGCGACGTGTGACAAACGGTCCTCCCTTGTTCCCACCGGTTGTCACGTGCCAGCAGCCGGTACGGTTCAGCCGGCGAGCAGGTCGGCGTGGTGCAGCACCACCTCGAGCCGGCCGGCGGCGGCCTCGGTGAGCCGCCACTTCTGATACGTCGCGGCGGGCCCGGACAGATGCGGTCGTTCCTCGACCGCCGCGTCGACCCAGCCGGTGAGCCACTCCGCGGCCAGTTCCGCCTGCTCCGGGCCGAGCCGCCACGGGGTCGGCCGCACGAGCGTCTCGACGCCGTGACGGCGGAACGCGGCCACCGTGACGTCCACCGCGTCCGGTCCGAGCAGGACCCGGCCGTCGACGGTACGACGCTGGTGGGCGTTGAACGCGGCGGTCAGCTCGGCGTCCAGCGGGTCCGGCGGGGTGAACTCGGCCCGTCCGGTCACGGTGAGCGCGAACAGCGTCGGGTGGCCGGCGCAGGCCGCCGCCATCCGCTCGACCTCCTCGGCGGTGAGCATGTCCAGCAGCGCGGACGCGGTGATCAGGTGGGCGTCGGCCAGGTCGGCGGCGGTCAGCCGGGTGACGTCGGAGCCGCGCGTGGTCACCGAGACCTCGGTGCCGTCGGCGGCGGTGAGCCGTCCGGCCCGGGCCAGCGCCAGCAGGTCCGCGTCGCGTTCGTGCAGCACCCAGCGCTGCGGGCCGGGCAGCCGGGGCGCGAGCCAGCGGGCCATCGAGCCGGTGCCGCTGCCCAGGTCGTGCACGACGATCGGCCGGCCGGCGGGCAGCCGGTCGCGGACCGCGTCGGCCAGCTCGGCGCTGCGGGCCGCCGCGTCGGCGGGCTCGCGCAGTCGCAGCCAGTCCGCGAAGCCGGGCGGGAGTGAGGTGGTCATGCCGCGGTCGCCTCCTTGAGTGCCGTCGCCAGCCGGTCCACGGTGACCGGCCAGCCGGTGAGGGTGTGCCGCCGCTGCCGGGCGGCGCGGCGCAGCCGGTCCCGCAGGCCCGGGTCGGTGAGCCAGCGGCGCAGCGCCGCGGCGGTCGCGCCCGGGTCGCCCGGCGGCACCAGCAGGCCGGGCCGGTCGCCGCCGGGGGCGTGCCCGAGCGTGTCCGGCAGGCCGCCCGTGTCGCTCGCCAGCACCGGTACGCCCCGGGCCAGCGCCTCGGTGACCACCATCCCGTACGTCTCCCGCCGGGAGGGCTGAACCAGCAGATCGGCTGCCGCGTACGTGGCGGCCAGGTCGGGTCCGGTGCGCGGACCGGTGAGCCGGACCCGGCCGGCGAGACCGGTAGCGGTGAGCCGTCCGCGCAGCCGGTCGGCGAACGCGCGGTCCCGGTCCGTCGGACCGACCCAGTCGCAGGTCCAGTCCAGGTCGGCCACCTCGGTGAGCGCGGCGGCGAGCACGTCGTGGCCCTTCAGCGGGGTTACCGCCGCGACGCAGAGCAGCCGTCCCCCGCCGGGCGTGCCGTCGGCGACGGGCGCCGGGTCGACGCCGGGTGGCGCGACGGTCACCCGTTCGGGGCGCAGCCGGTAGCGGTCGAGCAGCCGGTCGCGGGTCCACGCGCTGGTGGCGACCACTGCGGTGGCCGCCGCCAGTGACCGCGCCTCCGTCTCGCCCTCGATCGGCAGGTGCACCAGGATCACCAGGCGCAGCCGCGCGGCGTGCGGGGCGAGCACGTCCGGCACGGTCGAGGCCACCAGGCCGTCGAGCAGCACCGGCACGCCGTCGGGCAGCCCGCCGAGCAGTCCGGCCAGGTCGGCGCGTTCCCGTGGCCCCGGGTGTGGCCAGCCGCCGGGGACCATGTGTTCGCGTACCGTCCAGCCACGCGCGGCCAGGCCCCGGCAGGCGTGCCGGTCGTAGGCGTTGCCGCCGCTGGGGTCCGCCGGGTCGTCGATGTCGCCCGGCAGCACCACGTGGACGACTGTCATCCGGTCAGAGCGACCGCTCGTAGCTCGCCCACGCGATGTGCGACTCGTGCAGGGTGACGGTGATCCCGGCGAGCCCGCGCGCGCCCTCCCCCAGCCGGCCGGCGTGCACCGCGTCGGCGAGCCGGTCGGCGATCGTCCGCGCCAGCACCTCGGTGGTGGTGTTCACCCCGGCGAAGGCGGGCTCGTCGTCGAGGTTGCGGTAGTTCAGCTCGGCGAGCACGGCCTTGAGCTGCTCGGTGGCCAGCCCGATGTCGACAACGATCCCGTCGTCGTCCAGATCGGCGCGGCGGAACGTGGCGTCGACGACGAACGTCGCCCCGTGCAGCCGCTGCGCCGGGCCGAAGACCTCGCCGCGGAAGCTGTGGGCGACCATCATGTGGTCCCGGACGGTCACGCTGAACACGATCACTCCTCGCCGTAGGTGATGAGATGACACAGCGCCGGCAGCTCACCCGAGGCGAGCCGGTCCAGCACGTCGGGCAGGTCGTCGAAGCGGGACCGGCCGGTGAGCAGCGCGTCGAACGCCGGGTCGGCCAGCAGGTCGAGGGCGAGCGCGAGCCGGTCGGCGTAGCTGCGGTCGGCCCGCCGGGGCGAGACGGTGCCGACCTGGCTGCTGCGGATGCCCAGCCGTCGGGAGTGGAACGCGCCGCCCAGCGCCAGCGTGACCGGCCGGTCGCCATACCAGCTCAGCTCCAGCACGGTGCCCTCGGGGCGCAGCAGCTCCAGGCCGCGTTGCAGCCCGTCGGCGGTGGCGCTGGCGTGCACCACCAGGTCGCGCTCGCCGGTGGCGTCGGCGGGCGTGGCGAAGCCGGCGCCGAGCGCGGCGGCCACCGCGGCGCGGGCCGGGTCGGCGTCGACGAGTTCGACGCGTACGCCGGGGAAGCGGGCCAGCAGCGCGGTCACCGCGCAGCCGACCATGCCGCCGCCGATCACGGTGACCCGGTCGCCGACCAGCGGGGCGGCGTCCCAGAGCGCGTTCACAGCGGTCTCCACGGTGCCGGCCAGCACCGCACGCTCGGCCGGTACGCCGTCCGGCACGACGGTCACGGCGTCGGCCGGTACCACGTACGCGCTCTGGTGCGGGTAGAGGCAGAAGACGGTACGGCCGAGCAGCCGCTCGTCGCCCGCCTCGACGGTGCCGACGCTGAGGTAGCCGTATTTCACCGGGGCCGGGAAGTCGCCCTCCTGGAACGGCGCGCGCATGGCGTCGTGCTGGTCGGCCGGGACGCGGCCGGTGAACACCAGCGTCTCGGTGCCGCGGCTGACGCCGGAGAAGCGGGTCCGGACCAGCACCTCACCGGGGCCGGGAACGGCGAGCCGGACCGGCCGGATCTCGCCCTCGCCGGGGGCGCGGAGCCAGAACGCGTGGGCGTCGACCGTCACGAACTCTCCTCTTCCCCGCATTCCGACCGAGTTGTCGATCATAGACACGGAAGCGGGGCGTCCGCGGTTCGAACCGCCCGCGACCCGATGCTCAGGCGGCGCGCCGGCGCTGCTCCGTACGCCAGGTCTCCGGATCGGCCCGGTCGGCGTGCCGGTCCCCGGCCAGTTCCATCGCGCGGTGGGCAGCGGTCAGCGCGTCACACGGCGCGACCTGACCGTCACACAGCAGGCTCTCGCACCGGCCGGCCTCGTCGGGCCGGTGGGCGACTGCAACGTCGTACGCGGCCCGCCAGAGCAACGGGTCGGTGACTCCCCGTGGCAGGTCGGCGTCCAGACTGGACCTGTTGCGGATCGTGTCGGGCACCGTGTCCCCCTTTGCGTCGTCGCTACCGTCCCAGTGACCGGTTGAGCGCAGATCAAACCTCTCACCTGCGGACACGTCGCGACCAGCGGTGTTGGTCACGCCGGATAGGCGCGCGTCTCGGCTGCCTTGACCGCCGCCCAGACCGCGCGGCCGGGGATCAGTCCGAGATGGGCCGCGGCGGCGGGCGTGACGTCGGCGGCGACCTCGACCGGCCCGGCCAGTTGCACGCGCAGGTTGTCGCCGTGGCGTTGGACGCCGGTGACGGTGGCGGCCCACACGTTGCGCGGGCTGCCCTCCGGCCGGGACGGGTGCAGCGCGACGGCGGCCGGCGGGTACGCGACGAACGCCTCACCGTGGACGGTGTCGGCGGTGGTGAGCGTCAGCTCACCGACGGTCACGGTGTGTCCGTCGGCGCGGCCGCGGTGCAGGTTGAGGCCGACCAGCCGGGCCACGTAGTCGGTGCGCGGCCGGGCCGTGACGGTTGCGGCGTCGCCCTCCTGCACCACCCGGCCGTGCTCCACGATGACCAGTCGGTCGGCGAGCACCAGGGCGTCGAGGGGGTCGTGGGTGACGAGCAGCGTCGCGCCGGGGTGCGCGCCGAGGTGGCGCTGGAGTTCGGCGCGGGTGTCCAGCCGGGTCCGGGCGTCGAGCGCGGCGAGCGGCTCGTCGAGCAGCAGCAGCGCCGGGTCGACGGCGAGCGCGCGGGCCAGCGCGACCCGCTGCGCCTGCCCGCCGGAGAGCTGCCGGGGCCGGCGCCGGGCCTGGTCACCGAGGCCGACCCGGTCCAGCCACTCCTGGGCACGGGCGCGGGCGGCGCGCTTGTCCGCGCCCCGGCGGCGCGGCCCGAACGCCACGTTGTCCAGCGCGCTGAGGTGCGGGAACAGCAGGTAGTCCTGGAACACCACGCCGACCGGCCGCCGCTCCGGCGGCGTCCACACCCGGCGGTCCGGCCGGTCCAGGTCGGCGCCGCCGAGCGTGAGGTGCCCGGCGGTGAGGGGGTGCAGCCCGGCGAGCACCCGCAGCGCTGTGGTCTTGCCGGCGCCGTTGGGGCCGAGCAGCGCCACCACCTCACCGGCGGCGATGCGCAGCCGCACATCGAGGGTGAACCCGTCCCGCTCGGCGACCAGATGCGCGTCCAGCACACTCATGTCGTCCCGACCCATTTGTCGCGCAGGGCGGCGAGGATGACCACGGAGACGGTGAGCAGGATCAGGCTCAGCACGATCGCGGCCTGCAGGTCGGTCTCCAGCGCCAGGTAGACCGCCAGCGGCATGGTCTGGGTGCGGCCGGGATAGTTGCCGGCGAACGTGATGGTGGCCCCGAACTCACCGAGCGCGCGAGCCCAGCACAGCACCGCCCCGGCCGCCACGCCCGGGGCGACGAGCGGCAGCGTGACCCGGGTGAAGGTGGTGAACCGTCCGGCGCCGAGCGTGGCGGCGGCCTCCTCGTACCGGGGGTCGGCGCCGCGAAGCGCCCCCTCGACGGCGATGACCAGGAACGGCATGGCCACGAACGCCTCGGCCAGCACCACCCCGGCGGTGGTGAACGGCAGCGTCACGCCGAACGTCTCGTCGAGCCACGACCCGACCAGCCCGCGCCGGCCGAAGACCAGCAGCAGCGCCACGCCGCCGACCACCGGCGGCAGCACCAGCGGCACCGTGACCAGCGCCCGGACCAGCCGCCGGCCGGGGAACTCCACCCGCGCCAAGAGCCAGGCCAGGGGTACGCCGAGCGCCACGCAGAGCAGCGTGGCGACGGTGGCGGTCTCCAGCGACAGCCGCAGCGCGGTGAGCACACCCGGCTCGGCCAGCCGCTGGGGCAGCGTGGTCCAGGGCGTCCGGAGCAGCAGGCCGGCGAGCGGCAGGACGAGGAAGGTCAGGCCGAGCCCGGCGGGCACGAGCAGGGCGATCGGCACCCGCTGCCGGCGTACGGTGCGGCTCATGCGCCGGGCGGCGCCTGGAACCCGGCGGCGGTGAGCACGGCGAGCCCGGCGTCGGAGCGGACGAAGTCGACGAAGGCGCGGGCGCCGGCCGGGTTCCCGGCGGCGCGCAGCACCACGATCGGGTAGTCGTTCACCGCGCGCGCCGACTCGGGGAACTCGACCGCGTCGAGCCCGGGTGCGGCGCGGACGTCGGTGCGGTAGACCAGTGCCGCGTCGACCTCGCCGAGACGCAGCTTGGCCAGCGCGCCCTTGACGTCCTGTTCGAGCGTGGCGGGGGTGAGCCGCACGCCCGCGGCGTCCAGGGCGGTACGCGCGGCGGCGCCGCAGGGCACCTGCTCGGCGCAGAGCGCCACCTTGACGCCGGGGCGGGCGAGGTCGGCCAGGCCGCCGACCCGGGCCGGGTTACCACGGGGTACGGCGACGACGAGCTGATTGCGGACCAGCACAGCAGGTTCGCCGTCGGCGTCACCGGCGTCGGTGACCGTCTTCATGGTGGCCGGGGAGGCGGCGGCGAACACGTCGGCGGGTGCGCCCTGGGTGATCTGGGTGGCGAGGCCCGAGCTGCCGCCGAAGTTGAACGTGACGCTGCTGCCCGGGTGGGCGGCCTCGTACTCCTTGCCGAGCGTGGTGAACGACTCGGTGAGCGAGGCGGCGGCGAACACGGTCACCGGGCCGGCACCGTCGGGACCGGCCGGTTCGTCCGCGCCGCCGCAGGCGGTCAGGCCCAGCGCCCCCACCAGCGCGGCGGCGAGCGCGGCGCGGATCCACCGTACGGTCACGGGCTCGTCCTTCCCCTGGGGGTGGTGGCGGGGGCGCGCTCGACCACGACGGTGGTCGACTTGATCACCGCGACGGCGACGGAGCCGACCTGGAGGTCGAGGTCGTCCACGGCCTCGCGGCTCATCAGCGACACCACACGGAACGGCCCGGCCTGGATGTCCACCTGGGCCATCACGGTGTCCTTGACGACGGCGGTGACGATGCCGCGCAGCCGGTTGCGGGCCGAGGACAGCTCGGGGTGGCCGGGGGCGCGGACGAACGCTGCCACGTCGGCGCCGTCGAGCACCCGGTGGCCGTGCTCGTCGCGGGTGGCCGGCAGCTTGCCGGCGTCGATCCAGCGGCGGACCGTGTCCGCGCTGACCCCGAGCAGTTCGGCTGCCTCGCCGATCCGGAACACCGTCACGCGCTCACCCTAGCGGCCCGCAGGTGCGAGCCGGAAGGGGCGTGGTGGCTCGCACCCGCGAGCCGCGATGCGCCTCGGTGCCCGGAACTGCGGTTCAGTCGGCCGGGGTGATCCGGACCCGCCGCAGCAGCTGGGCGTTGAGCGCCACCACGATCGTCGAGGCGGACATCAGCACCGCGCCCAGCGCCGGACTGAGCGCGACGCCCGCCCAGGCGAGGACACCGGCGGCGAGCGGGATCGCCACCACGTTGTAGCCGGCCGCCCAGGCCAGGTTCTGCCGCATCTTCCGGTACGACGCGCGGGACAGCCGGATCACGCCGCCGACGCCGCGCGGGTCGGAGCCGGCGAGCACCACCCCGGCGGACTCGATCGCCACGTCGGTGCCGGCGCCGATGGCCAGCCCGACGTCGGCGCGGGCGAGCGCCGGTGCGTCGTTGACGCCGTCGCCGACCATCGCCACCGTCAGTCCCCGGCCGCGCAGCTCGGCCACCGCCTTGTCCTTGTCGGCCGGGAGCACCTCGGCGAAGACCTCGTCGACGCCGGGCCGGAACCCGAGGTCGGCGGCGACCGCCTCGGCGACCGGGCGCGCGTCGCCGGTGATCATCACGATCTTGCGTACGCCGAGGTCGCGCAGCTCGGCCACGGCGGCCCGCGCCTCCGGGCGGACCTGGTCCTCCAGCCCGAACGCGGCGGTCACCTCCGGCGGGCCACCCTCGGGCAGGCGGACCAGGTGCAGCACCGCGGCGCCCCGGCCCGACCACTCCTGCGCGGCCCGGGCCAGGTCGTCCGGCACCGCGGCGTCGAGTTCGCGCAGCAGCGCCGGACCGCCGACCGCCCAGTCCACGCCGTCCACAGTGGCGCGCACTCCCCGGCCGGTCAGTGCCCGGAAGCCGCGCGCGGCGGGACGGGCGCCGCGGGCGTCGGCGGCGGCCACCAGCGCCCGGGCCAGCGGGTGCTCGCTGTCGGCCTCCACCGCGCCGGCCAGCGCCAGGGCGACCGCCTCGTCCGTCCCGCCGGTGGAGGCCACCCCGGTCACCGTGTGCCGGCCGGTGGTGAGCGTGCCGGTCTTGTCGAACAGGACCGTGTCGACGGTGCGCATCCGCTCCAGCGCGAGCCGGTCCTTGACCAGGATGCCGGCGCGGGCCGACAGCGCTGTGGACAGCGCCACCACCAGCGGGATGGCCAGGCCGAGCGCGTGCGGGCAGGCGATCACCAACACGGTCACGGTGCGTACCACCGCCTGGTCGGGGTCGCCGAGCAGCGCCCAGACCGCGAACGTCGCGAGGCCGGCGAACGCCGCCAGGTAGAACAGCAGCGCGGCGAACCGGTCGGCGAGCACCTGCGCGCGCCCGCCGGAGGCCTGCGCCTCGGCGACGAGCCGCCCGATGCCGGCCAGCGCGGTGTCCGCGCCGACCGCCTCGACGCGTACCCGGAGGGTGGAGTCGGTGGCGACGGTGCCGGCGACCACCCGGTCCCCGGCGGCGCGGGCCACCGGCCGCGACTCCCCCGTGATCATCGACTCGTCCAGCTCGGCGGCGCCCTCGACGATCCGGCCGTCGGCCGGCACCCGCCCGCCGGGGCGCACCAGCACCAGGTCGCCCACCCGCAGCTCGCCGACCGGCACCGGATGCGGCCGCCCGGCGTCGTCCAGGCGCTCGGCGTCGTCGGGCAGCAGCGCCGCGAGGGCACCGAGCGCGCCGCGCGCCTGCCCGACCGCCCGCATCTCCTGCCAGTGCCCGAGCAGCATGATGGTGACCAGCGCGGCCAGCTCCCACCAGAAGTCGAGATCGAACAGGCCGAGGCTGGTGGCGGCCGAGGCGAGGTACGCGACGACGATCGCCATCGAGATCAGCAGCATCATGCCGGGGGCACGTTCGCGCAGCTCACGCAGCCCGCCGGTGAGGAACGGCCAGCCGCCGTACGCGAACACCACGGTGCCGAGCACCGGGCCGACCCAGCGCACGCCCGGGAACTCGAGCGAGTAGCCGAACCAGTCCATCACCATGTGGCTGGTGGCGACGATCGGTACCGTCAGCGCCAGGCTGAGCCAGAAGCGGCGGCGGAACTGCTCCGGGTCGTGCCCGGCGTGCGCGCCGTGCCCGCCGCCGTGGTCGTCCTGACCGCCGCCGTGGCCGCCGGTGTCGTGGCCTCCGTGGTGGCCGGTTCCGTGCTCCATCGGGCGTCACCTCCATCCGCCACCATACCCCCTGGGGGTAACCGCCGGCGTCCGGTCGGCGCGGTGGTCAGCGCTGGGGGCGGGCGCCGACGCTCGGCCGGTCCGCCGGAGGACGGCCCTGCCAGGGCCAGCGGCCGTCCAGCTCCACCTCCAGCGAGAAACTCAGGAACGTGCGGACCAGCACGATCAGCGCCAGCACGCCGACGCTGGTGAAGGTGGGCGACACCGCTACCGTACGGATGATGTCGCCGCCGACCAGGAACTCCAGGCCGAGCAGGATGGCCCGGCCGACCCCCTGCCGGTACGCCCGGTAGTGCGCGACCACCTGGCGGGTCCGGGCGCAGCGCACCGCGAACACCGCCGTGGCGACCGCGACGCCGACCGCGATGACGAGCACCCCGGCCAGGTCGAGCAGTGCCCCGACGTGCTGGACGATCTCCTTCGTCGGCACCCGGCACCCCCGCACCAGCCTGACCCGTCGGCCACGCCCGCGAGCGGGTTTGCCGGTCGGGCAGCCGGTGGGGGGACGTCCGGCCGGGACGGCGGGGCGGGTGCGCCGCCGTCCCGGCCGGCCCGGTCACTGCCCGATGGCGGCCTGCGGCCCGGCGTACGTGCGCAGCAGTGCGGGAACCTGCGCGGCGGGGTCGAGGCGGTAGGAGTAGAAACTCGACGGGGTGAACGCCGAGCCGCCGGTCTCCCGCTGACCGGTGCAGCCGACGCAGACGCTGCCGCTCTGGCGTAGTTCCGCGGTGTCGTCCCGGTAGTAGGGGTCCTTCACGTTCTCGTAGTAGCTGTTCTCGATCACCAGCTTGGTACGGCCCCGGGAGTAGTTGCCGTACCCCCTGATGTTCTGCAGGTAGTTGTTGAAGAAGTGGGCGTACTGGACGTTGTCGGTGCTGGGATTGCGCACGTTCGTGTCGTGGATCCAGTTGTGGTGCATGGTGATCCGGGCGGTGACGTTGTCCGTCCAGCCGATGCCGAACGCCTTGTTGCCCTCGGCGATGACGTTCCAGGACACGGTCAGGTTCGTGGTGTCCTTCCGGCTGTCGATCAGGCCGTCGTTCATCCGCGTGATCGTGTTGTGGTCGATCCAGATCCGGTTCGCGGTGTCCATCTGGATGCCGTCGTAGTCGAAGTCCTTGTCGTCCGGGTCGTCCGAGGCCACCCGGGTGTCCCGGATGGTCAGGTTGCGGATGATGACGTTGGCGGTGCCGGCGCCGAGGTGGAATCCGCCGTTGACGATCTGCCCGTTCCGCCCGACTCCGACGATCGTCTTGTTCGAGCCGACCGGGATCTCCCGGCCGTACGGGCTGACCGTGATCGCCGCGCCGACCCGGATGACGTACGGCGTGCTGGACGCCGCGTACCGCTCCAGGTCGGCCTGGCTGGTCACGGTGACCGTGGCGCCGGCCGCCCCGCCGGTGGTGCCGGCCGCGCCGGCGAACCCGTCCGGCGCGTTCGAGTACGGCACACCGGCCGGCGGCGCGGTCGGCGTCGGGGACGGCGCACCGGTCGTCGGGGTGACCCCGCCGGTGCAGGCGGTGCCGTTGAGCGTGAACACCGTGGGCGCCGGGTTCGTGGCGCCGCGCGAGCCGGTGAAGCCGAACGAGACGCTCCCCCCGGCCGGCAGGGCGGCGTTCCAGTCGACGTTCGTCGCGGTGACGCTCGACGTCCCGGCCGTAACGGTGGCGTTCCACGACTGGGTGACCTGCTGGCCGGCCGGGAACGTCCAGGCCAGCCGCCAGCCGTTCACCGCGTCGCCCAGGTTCGTGATCGTCACGTCGGCGTTGAAGCCGCCGCTCCACTCGCTGCTGACCCGGTAGTCGACCCGGCAGCCGGCCGCCGCCTGGGCGGTGACCGCGGTGACCGCGCCGAGCGCCGCCAGCGCCGCGGTCGTGCCGAGCACCAGCGCGGTACGCCAGGGCCGGCCCTTCTTCGTGACAGTCATGCCGTTCTCCAACATCGTGATCACAACGGGTTCCACCCGTCGGTGCCGGCGAGGTATCTCTGCGGTGTGTAGGTGGCGGCCTGGGCGTCGCTGAGCTGCGGCCGGTTGCCGTTGACCGTCGCGCCGGGGCCGGTGTTGCGGTATTCGGAGAAGCGGGCGTTCTGCCAGGTGGCGTCGCCCATGTTCGTCCACGGCTGGACGTTGCGGACCGTGCCGCTGAGCGTGGACTCCCGGTAGAGCACCTGCGCGCCCTGGCGCCACGGCCGGCCGAGGGTGGTGTTGTTGTTCCCGGTGCCGGTGATCGTCGACCGGTAGAACAGGAAGCCGTACGTCTTGGCGGCGTCCGTGCTGGCGGCGGTGACGGTGCCGCCGCTGGAACGCTTCTCGTGGATGGTGCAGGCGTGGAAGACGATCGTGCCGCCGCCGAAGATGAAGTCGGTGGTGCCCTCGACGTAGGAGTCGACCACGTACGCCCGGGTGCGGTCGTTGACCAGGAAGGTGTCCTGATCACCGAGGAGGCGTACGTTGCGCAGCACCGCACGGTCGGCGTTGAGGTGCAGCGCGACCGCCTGCTGGCCGCTGGTCACCGAGCCCTCGTCGAAGTCGTTGGCGATGGTCAGGTTCTCCGCCACGAAGTCGGACCCGTCGACGAACATGCTGGCGCTGCCGGAGGTGCCGCTGCTGTTCGCCGAGTTGTTGAAGACGATCACGGTGTTCGCCGGTGACGTGCCGAGTCCCCGGAACGTGATGTGGGGTTTGTTCGACGGCACCCGCACCACCTGGCGGTAGGTGCCCGGCTTGATGGTGACGACCCGCCGTGTGGTGTTGTTCGCCGGCACCGCGTCGACGGCCTCCTGCACGGTGCGGTAGGTGCCGGTGCCGTCGGCCGCCACGGTCGCCGTGCCGGTCGGCGGCGGTGACGTCGGCGCGGCGGTGGGCGTGGGCGAGCCGGACGAGCCGGTACAGGTGACGCCGTTGAGCGTGAACGTGGCCGGGCTCGGGTTCGTGACGCCGTTCCAGGTGCCGTTGAACCCGGCCTCGACGCTCGCGCCGGTGCCGATGGTGGCGTTCCAGTCGACGTTGGCCGCGACCACTGACGCGCCTGTCGAGCTGGTGGTGAAGCCCCACGCCTGGGTGACTGACTGCCCGGCCGGGAACGTCCAGCCGAGACGCCAGCCGGTGAGGCTGTCGCCGAGATTCCGGATGGTGACGGCGGCGGTGAAGCCGCCGGCCCACTGCGCGGTGACCCGGTAGCCGACCTGGCAGCCCGCGGCGGCCTGGGACGGGCCGGCGGTGGCGACGCCGACGGCGGCGGTCGCGGTGGTGGTGACGAGGACGGCGAACAGGGCCGCCGCCCGTCGTCGGACGAGTTGTCTCACGGTTCTCCCCGGGGATCCTGGGTGTGCGGTGTGTCGGCCTCCGCCGTCACCGCCATCGCTGGCGGCGGCCCTCACGGCGGCGGCCGGTGCCCGGTGACGGATGCTGCCCGGCTACCCGTCACCACACAGACGGGGCGGTCCGGCCGCGACAACGCTTTTTCTCGCGCCGGTTTTCCGCCGGACGCCTCAGCGGGCTGTCAGGTCGGCGCCGAGCCGGGTGCCGGTGCCCAGGTAGCCGGTGGACGGCAACGTCCCGTCGGCGCGCCGGGGCCCCTCGGCCGTCCGCGGATCGGTGGACCGCAGCCGGGCGGCGCTCCAGCCGTCGTCGTCCCACGAGTTTCCGGTGGCGGCGACGCGCTCACCGCCGCGGGCCGGCGTCCGGTTGTCCAGGGCCAGGTTCCACCGAGCCGTGCCGCCGGCGCCGGTCAGGTCGAAGCCGGCGCCACCGTTGCGGAACGCGGTGTTGCCGGTGAGGTCGATCCGGCCGGCGTTGGCCTCCACACCGAATCCGTGCCCCCGGTTGCCCCAGGCGGCGTTGTCCCGCACCCGGTGACCGGCCGGGACCGGTTCCCCGCCGCCGAGCGAGAAGCCGTACCCGTTGCTGTCCCAGCCGGTCACGCCCCACCGGTTCTGCCCGTTGCCGTAGGACCAGTTCCGCTCCACGGTGACCGGGTCGGCGAAGCCGCCGAGGTCGATGCCGTCGTCGGCGTTGTGGAAGGTCCGGTTGCCGCGCAGCACGTTGCCCGCGCCGTCGCCGAACTTGACCGCGAGCCCCACGCCGGCGCCGCCCGGGTCCGCCGGGTCGTAGCTGCGGAAGAAGTCGCTGTCGAGCACCTGGTTGCCCACTGTGCCCGGGTCGCGCAGCGTCAGGCCGGAACGGGCGTTGTCGTGCACGGACAGGCGACGGAACACGGTGTGGGAGCAGGCCCGGCAGACCCAGGCGTGGCTGCGGGAGCCGCGTACCTCGATGTCCTGCACGGTCCACCAGGCGGTCCGCTGGGTGACGGCCCAGGCGTCCGCGGGCACCGCGGCGGCGTCGAGCACCGGCCGCTCGCCCCGGTATGCGCTGAGCACGATGCGCCGGTCCGCCGTGCCGTCCGTACCGATGGTCACCGGTTCGGTCATCCGGTACGTGCCACCGCGCAGGGCGATGGTCTGGCCGGGCCGGACCACCTCGGCCGCTCGGTTCAGCGTGGCGTACGGACGGCGGAGGCTGCCGTCGCCGTCGTCGCTGCCGTCCGGGGCGACGACGATGTCGGCGTCGGTCACGCCGGTGAGCGCACGCGACGGACGCGGCGACGGGACGGCGGACGGGGCGGCGGACGGCGTTGCGGCGGCCGACGGCCCGCCCCGGACCGGGAGCGTGGGCGCGGCGGCCACCACACCGTCCCGGCCGTCCGGCTCATGGCGCACGGCAAGGGTGAGCGCGGTGACGGCCAGGACCGCGACCGTGCCGGCGGCGACCGCCGCCTTCGACGACAACGCCCGCCGCAGGCCGCCCACCGCGGCCGGCGCCACGGGCGGGACCGCCACCACCGCCGGTTGCGCTTCGAGCGCCGCGCGCAGTCCGGCGGCCAGGCCGGCCGGCACCGCCAGCCCGGCCAGGCCGGGCAGGATCTGCTCCGGCGTGCCGCGGCGTCCGCCCGCGGCGAGGCAGGCCGGGCAGGCCAGGACATGCCGGCTCAGCCGTTTGCGCCACAGCGGCACGAGCGTGCCGTCCCACGCCCGAGCGGCGACGGCCAGGCCGGGGCAGCGCGGCCGGGCCCGCCACGCGGCCAGGACGGTGTACGCCTGCGCGAGCCGGGAGCGCATCCGCTGGATCCGGACCGCCGCGTGGGAGGCGCCGACCCCGAGTGCCTCGCCCACGTCGCCGCGGGTCAGCTCCCCGTCCAGCTCCCGCCACCACAGCGCGAGCACCTCACGGTCGTCGGCGTCGAGCCAGGCGACCGCGGAGAGCACGTCCCGTCGCCGGGCGTCCCGGTCCACCTCGGACAGGGCCGCGCCCGCGGTGTCCGCGTCCGGATCCGGCACCTCCGCGTACGGATCCAGCGGCACCTGGCGGGCCCCGGCCCGGCGGCGGGCGTGTTCGCGGACCTGGCGGATGGCGATGGTGACCAGCCAGGCGCGGAACCGGTCCGGCTCGCGCAGCGTGGGCAGCCGCTCGACGACGCGGAGCATGACCTCCTGCACCACGTCGTCGACATCGGCGTGCCCGGCCAGCGCGCGTCCGACCACGTTGTACACCAGCGGCAGATGGGCGGCGAGAAGCGCGGTGAGCACGGCCCGGTCACCCTGGCGTGCCGCCGTCACCAGTTCGACGTCCACCGCCGCCGTCACGGCGCACCGCCCTCCGGCTCCCGGAAGACGTGCCACCGCCGGCGATCGTGGGAGCGCGCCCACGAGGCTGGCACAGGGTCACCGGGTTGTAAACCCCGCTCGTGGTCGCGTCCGGGGCGCTCAGTCCTGGGCCTGCCAGCGGTAGAAGACGGTGGCCACCGAGTCCTGCGGGCCCTGCCACCGGTCCGGCCGGTACGGCTCGATGTACGGGCCCAGGTCCTGCATCACCTTGCCGAACGCGGGCTTGTCGCCGTGCTGGTCCCGGGTGGCCTCGGCCGCCGACGACTCCTGTTCGAGCAGGTGCACGTAGACGTCGTCGATCGAGTAGAGCCAGCGCCCGGTGACCCCGAGGTCGGCCGGGAGCGACCCGGCGTCGGACTCGGCGAAGACCCGTGCCACGTCCGGCTCGGCGCCCGGCTTGATCCGCCCGACGATCACGGTGAGCGTGGTGTCGGCGGGCGGCTCGCCCTCGGGCGCCCAGTGGTAGAACTCCTTCGCCACCGAGTCCGACGGGTTCTTCCAGTAGCGCGGGTAGGGCGTGACGTACGGGCCGATCTCCTCGGCGATCTTCTGGAAGGCGGGCAGGCCGCGGGTCTGCCCGGAGATCCGCGGGTCCTGCTCCCGCTCGATCACGTGGATGTAGAGGTCGTGGTGCGACAGCAGGTACCGGCCGATGACGCCCAGGTCCTGCGGCCGGGTGGCCTGGTCGTAGTGGCCGAACACGCCGCCGACGATCTGCTCGCTGCCGGGGACCATGTGACAGACGATCACGTTGCGGAAGACCATGACTGCTCCTTGGTGGGTGGGTTCGGACGGCGGCGCCGTCACGCGGTGAAGGTGACAGGCAGTTCCAGCAGGCCGCGGAACGGCGAGGCGGCGGGGAGCCGGCGCACCTCGGCGAGCGGCACGCCGAGACGCAGTCCGGGCAGCCGGCGCAGCAGCGCGCCGAGCGCGAGTTCGGCCTCCATCCGGGCCAGCGAGACGCCCAGGCAGTAGTGGACGCCGTGACCGAACCCGAGGTGCGGGCCCCGGACGCGGCGCAGGTCCAGCCGGTCCGGGTCGGCGAAGTGCGCCGGGTCGTGGTTGGCCGCGTTGATCGCGACCCCGACGATCGCGCCGCGCGGGATGCGTACGTCCTGGTAGTCGACGTCCTCGGTGGCGATGCGCGGGCTGGCCACGGGCAGCGGCCCGTCGAAGCGCAACAGCTCCTCGATCGCGGCGGGCAGCAGACGCGGCGTGGCGCGCAGCAGTTCCATCTGCTCGGGGTGGGTCAGCAGGGCCAGTACGGCGTTGCCGAGGAAGTCGGCGGTGGTCTGGTGCCCGGCGAACAGCAGCAGGAACGTGGTGGTGACCAGTTCCGCCTCGGACAGCGTCCCGTCCTGGTCGACCGCCTTGATCAGCGCGCCGATGATGTCGTCGGCCGGGTCGTCGCGTTTGGCGCGGACCAGCCCGGCCAGGTAGTGGTGCAGCCGGAGCTGGGCCTCCTGCACCGCCGCCCGCTCCTGCGCGGGAGGCCGGCTGGTGGAGCCGGAGGTGCGGATGACCTGGGTCCAGTCGAGCACCCGGCCGTGGTCGACGGGCGGCACGCCGAGCAGTTCGCAGATGACTGTCATCGGCAGCGGGATGGCGAAGTCGTGCATCAGGTCCGCCTCGCCGTGCGGCGCCATCTTGTCGATGAGCTGGTCGACGATCGACGCCACCCGGGGGCGCAGCGCCTCGATCCGCCGGGGCGCGAACGCCTGCGACACCACCCGGCGCAGCCGGGTGTGCTCGGGCGGGTCGGAGTTGAGCATGTTGCGGTTCAGACCCTCGGAGTTCGGGCCGAAGATCTTCAGGTAGTGCTGCTCCGGTCCGTACAGGTCCTTGGACAGGCGCGGGTCGGTCAGCGCGGTGCGGGCGTCGTCGAAGCGGGTGATGAGCCAGGAGTCGAAGCGCGGCGAGCCGACCGGGCAGACCGGCCGCTCGGCGCGCAGCCGGGCCAGGGTGGGGTACGGGTCGGCAGCGAACGCGTCGGTGTAGAGTTCGCTCGCCGGCACCACGTCGTCGGTCATCGCCCCTCCCCCGGCCCGCCGGTCACGCTGTGCAGCACCTGGTAGGTGTGCCGGTCGGCGGACTCCCGCAGCTCACGGATGATGCTCAGCAGCCGGTCCCGGTGCGAGCTGCGCCCGAACGCGTCGAGCCGCTCGCGGTCCGCCCAGTCGCTGATGATCAGATAGCTGCGCGGGTCGTCGGCGTCGCGGACCAGGTCCTGGTGCAGGCAGCCGTCCAGGGTGCGGATCTGTGCGGCGGCGGTGAGCCACTCCGCCTCGAAGCGCTCCTCGCAGCCCTCCCGGGTCCGCATCGACAGCACGGTCCGGACCCGGCTCACCGGGCGCTCCCGAACACCAGGTGCAGGTGCTTGCGCAGCGCGTCGGGGTCGACCGGCGCGCCCCGGAACCCGATGTGCCCGTCCGGGCGGATCAGGTACAGGCCGGTGCCGTCCAGCCCGTACGCGGCGCGGAAGCGGCGCTCGGCGTCGCGCACCACGGGCGGGTCGAGCAGTCGCGGTTCGTCGGCGTCCGGGTCGAGCAGCAGGTACGCCTCGACTTCCCCGCCGGCGAGCCGGCGCGCGTCGGCGCACAGGCCGGTGAACGCGGCCAACTGCCCCGCGTCGACCGTGCGGTCGGCGTAGAGCAGCAGCGTGTGCCGGGTGCCCCGGGTCAGATCGCGCAGCCGCAGCGGGTGGCCGACGCCGCGCCGGCGCAGCCCGTCGACGTCGGGCGCGATGTCGCCGGGGCGGGGCGCGTCACCGAGCGCGGCCGGGTCGGCGACGGTCTCCCCGACCAGCGGGCTGCCGGCGTAACTGAGCAGCATGGACATCTCCTGGAGGAACTGCCGTTCCAGGTCGGCGCGGTCCACCTCCTCGGTGCCGGCCATCCGTACCGCCCGGCCGACGATCTCCTCGCCCTCCGGCCGCCGCTCGGTCTCGTAGCTGTCGAGCAGGCCGGGCGCGGCGAGACCGCGTACCGCCAGGGCGAGCTTCCAGGCGAGGTTCCAGGTGTCCTGGATGCCGGTGTTCATGCCCTGTCCGCCGGCCGGCGGGTGCAGGTGGGCGGCGTCCCCGGCGACGAACACCCGACCGTCGCGGTAGCGGTCGACGATGCCGTGGCTGATCCGGAACACCGACGACCAGCGCAGGTTGCTCGCCCGGGTGCCGGGCGGTGCCAGGCGGTCCAGCGCGGCCTGCACGTCCTCGATCGTCGGTTCGTCGAGTTCCTCGCTGAACCCGGGCGGGGCGTCCCGTCCGCCGGTCTGGGCGAAGAACCGGGGCGGGGCGAGGGTGGCGATGCGGTAGCGGTGCTCGCCGCGCAGCGGTACGCAGACGAGCATCCCGTCCATCTGCCCGTCGGTCATGTGCAGGAACCGCAGCAGGTGCCCGTCCGGCATGTCCCAGTCCACGTCGACGTCCACCAGCATGAACAGTTGCGGGAACCGGCCGAGCCCGCCGGTGAAGGTGAGCCCGAGCCGCTCCCGTACCCGGCTGTGCGCGCCGTCGGCGCCGACCAGGTACGCCGCGCGTACCGTCTCGGTGCCGCCGTCGGCGGTGCGGACTGTGGCGGTCACGCCGTCGGCGTCCTGGGTGAAGTCGACGAGTTCGGCACCGCGCTGCGGGCGGACCCCGAGCGTGGCCAGCCGGGCGGTGAGGATCCGTTCGGTCTCGTACTGCGGCAGGCCGAGGTGGGCGTACGGCAGGCCGGGCAGTTCCCAGCTCATCCGGTGGGTCTGCTCGCCGTTGACGAAGACCGTGTTGCCGGTGAGCCAGATGCCGGCGTCCATGGCCTCGCGGACGACGCCCTGCTCCTCCCAGATCTCCATGGTCCGGCAGTGCACACCGATCGCCTTGTCGGCGTGGCCGGGCGGGGTGGCCTGCTTGTCGATCACCAGGCAGTCGATGCCCCGCCGGGCCAGTTCGACGGCGGCGGTCAGCCCGGTGGGCCCCGCCCCGACGACGAGTACGTCTGTTGTCCTGTGCACGTCGGCCTCCCAGCCCGTGGTGGGTTGTCGGCGGCCGTCCGCGTCGGGCACGACGTGGAACAGCCGGCGCCGGATGTCGAGAAGGAACGGCGCGATCGGCCCGGCCTGCGCCGAGGCGTGGGCCGGGTCGCCGATCCAGGCGAGGAACGGCGCGGCGCCGTCCCACTCGGCGAAGATGTGGTGGATGTCCGAGCCGGGCTCCCGCAGCAGTTGTTCGCGGCGGTAGCCGGGTATCGCCGCCATCCGCCGGACCACCTCGGGGTAGCCGCTGTGGAACTCGGCAAGCCGGTCGAGCGGCACTGTCAGTTCGACGTCCACGTAGACCGGACCCGTCCCGTCCCCGGTCTCGCGCATCAGCGGGTAGCCGGGGTCGCCGTCCGGCTCGGTCAGCGGCCGGAGCAGGTCGGCCAGGCGGGCCGCCACCGGCCCCCGCCGGTACGCGCGCAGTGCCGCGTCGTCGGCCCACTCGGTGACGACGACGAAGCCGCGCGGGTCGAGGGCGTCGCGCAGCAGCTCGTGCCGCAGGTTGCCGGCCAGCGCGCCGAGCTGCCCGGCGACCGTCTCGAAGGCCGGCCCGACCGCGGGCTCGCAGCCGGTGCGCGCGCGCAGCCGGAGCATCGTCCTGATCATGCAGCCCCCTCGAACGGTGCCGTCGTCGTGCCGCGACCCTGCCGCAGCGCGCGTCACCCGCTCGTCACCGTCGACCCGCCGCACGTCCGGTCCCGGTGACGCCGCCGGGACGGCGGCGCTTATTGCAAAACTTTGGCAACAAGTCTCGACAGGTCCATCAGCGGTAACTATCGTGAGCGGCATGACTCCTTACGATTTGGATGTGCGGGCCTGGCAGGAGAGCTGGGACCGGCAGCAGGAGGCGTACCTGCCCGACCGGGAGCACCGCTTCGCGGCGATGCTCGACGCCGTCGAGGCGGTCGCCGGCGACCGGCCGCCACGGGTGCTCGACCTGGCCGGCGGCACCGGATCGATCAGCCTGCGGACGCTGGCCCGCCGGCCGGACGCCGAGGTGACGGTGCTCGACCTCGACCCGGTGCTGCTCACCCTCGCCGAGGCGGCGCTGGCCGGGCGGGCCACTGTGGTGACCGCCGACCTCAACCGGCCCGACTGGGCCGCCGCGCTGCCGCACCGCGACTACGACGCCGTGCTCACCGCGACCGCCCTGCACTGGCTCGACGGCCCGCGCCTCGCGCGGTTGTACGGCGAGATCCGCGACGTGCTGCGCCCCGGCGGGGTGTTCGTCAACGCCGACCACATGCCCGACGAGGGGATGCCGACGCTGACCGACCGGCTGCACACGCGGGCCGGCGAGCAGCGGGCGGCCCGGCACCGCGCGGGCGCGGCGCTGTCCTGGTCGGACTGGTGGGAGCAGGCGGCCGACGATCCGGTGCTCGGGCCGCTCGTGGAGAAGCGGCGGCAGATCTACCCGACCGGGCACAGCCCGGAGTGGAACCCGCCCGCGGCGTGGCACCTGGACGCGCTGCGCGCGGCGGGCTTCACCGAGGCCGGCGTGCTCTGGCGCGGCGGCGCGGACGCCGCGGTGGCCGCACTGCGCTGACCCCGGCGGCGCACCCGGCCCGGCGGCGACCGGCGCCGCGCGGGTGCCCGACGGCGGCGGGCGGTCAGGACAGCAGTCGGGCCAGTTCGGTACGCGAGCGCACGCCCAGCCGGTGGAAGACGTTGCGCAGGTGGTGGTCGACGGTCCGGGTGGACAGGCACATGCGGGTGGCGATCTCCCGGTTGGTCGCCCCTTCCGCGACCAGCCGGGCGATGTGCAGTTGCTGCCCGGTCAGCAACTGCTCCGGGCCGTGCCGCACCGGCCCGACCGACTCCCCCGCCGCGCGCAGTTCCTCCCCCGCCCGGTCGGCCCAGACGGCGGCGCCGAGCAGGGTGAACGCCTCCCGGGCCCGGTGCAGGTGCGCGCGGGCGTCCCGGGGCCGGCGCCGGCGGCGCAGCTCGCGGCCGAACAGCAGCTCGGTGCGGGCGCGCTCGAACCGGTCGGTGTCGGCCGGGTGCAGCCGCAGCGCCGCGTGGAACTCGCGTTCGGCCTCCGGACCGCCGCGCGGCGCGAGCAGCGCCCGGCAGCGCGCGGCGAGCGCCCGCCGCGACGGGCTCGCCGTACTGCTGGCCCAGTGGTCGAACACGGCGAGCGCGGCGGCCGGCCGCCCGCCGTCGTGGGCGGCGGCCTCCACGAGGTACGGCGTGGCCATCACCTGGACCAGCACCTGCCCCCGGCCGGTGCGGGTGCGGGCCAGCGCGGACAGCCGGGCCACCGCGTCGGCGTACCGGCCGTCGATCAGGTCCAGTACGCCGAGCGCCCAGCGGGCGTACGCGTCCGGCCGGCTCCCCGGCGCGGCCCCGTCACCGATCTCGGCGATCCGGGCCAGCGCGGCGTCCCGGTCGGCGCGTACCGCGGCCAGCACGGCGAGGATGCCGAGATGCACCTGGGCGCACACGTGCTGGCCGCCGGCGCGAGCGGCGCGTACGCCCTCGCGGGCGGTCTCCGCCGCGGCCTCGTGCCGGCCCAGCCAGTATTCGGCGACGGCCCGCAGCTCCAGCGCCCGGGGCAGCAGCGACAGCTCGCCGCGTGCGCGGGCCACCTCCACCGCCCGGCCGGCGAGCCGGTGCGCGGGACCGTCCACGGCGACCAGCAGGGCGGCTGCGGCGGCGCAGACGAGCGCGCCGGGGGTGAGCGCGGGCCCGGTCAGCCGGCCGCCGATGACGACGACCCGGCGCAGCGCCGGGCCGCCGCGCCCGTGGTCACCCCGCAGCGTCGCCCCGACGCCCGAGGCGAACGTGGCCAGCAGGTCGAGTTCGGGCGGGTCGCCGGGCCGCCGCAGCGCCTCGGCCCGGCGGGCCACCTCGGCGTACCGGTACTGGTCGCCGGTGACGCAGATGGCCTCGCCGGCCCGGACCAGCGCCAGCAGCGCGGCCCGCCGGTCGGCCGGCGCGACCGCGTCGGCGGCGCCCAGCAGCGTGGCGACCGCGGCGGCGGGCGCGTCGCAGCGCAGCTGCATGTCGCCGCGGAGCAGGTCGGCCCGGCCCTCGGCGGGCGACGCGCCGGGCAGGCGTCGCAGCAGCCCTCGGGCCTGGTCCGGGTCGCCTGCTGTCCAGGCGCACCGCGCGGCCGCGACTGTCAGTTCGGCGGCGCGGCCGGGGTCGGGGCTCAGTTCGGCGGCGCGGCGCAGCACGACCGCCGCGGCGGCGCGGTCCGGCACCTCGTCGACAGCCGCGGTCAGCTCGGCGGCGAGCACGTCGGAGGGACAGTCGGCGGCGGTGGCGTGGCGCAGCGCCCGGCCCAGCGCGCCCTCGGCGAGCGTGCCGGCCAGCAGCAGGTGGGCCGCGCGCAGGTCGGCGAGCGGCGCGACGGCGGTGATCATCGTACGGGCGAGCGGGTGCGGGAACGTCGCCCCGCCGGGCCCGGTGCGCAGCAGGCCGGCGGCCTCGGCGGGGGCGAGCGCCTCGACGGTCAGGCCGGCCGCCCACGCGGCGCGCACCAGCGTGCCCGGGTCGTCTCCGGGGTCGAGCGCGGCGAGCAGCACCATCCGCCGGGTCGGCACCGGCAGCCGGTCCAGGCGGGCCCGGTACGCGGCGGCGAGCGCGCCGTCCACCGGCGGCGCGTCGGGCAGCGGCGCCTCGCCCCGCCACTGGGCGGGGGTGAGCGTGCCGGCCAGGTCGGCGAGCGCGGCCGGGCTGCCCCGGCTGAGCGCGGCCAGTGCGGCGGCCACCGGCGCGGGT
This sequence comes from Micromonospora sp. RV43, assembly GCF_001029515.1. Taxonomy (NCBI): domain Bacteria; kingdom Bacillati; phylum Actinomycetota; class Actinomycetes; order Micromonosporales; family Micromonosporaceae; genus Micromonospora; species Micromonospora sp. RV43. The sequence continues at coordinate 171,543 of NZ_LEKG01000001.1, forward strand.
GGCCGCTCCCGCAGTCCGGCGAGCATCGCGTGGCACTCGTGGGCGTCCAGCGGACGCAGCCCGTGGGCCGGCACACCGTCGACAGTGGCCGGGGCGGTCGCGGTCAGCAGCATCGCCACCGGCAGCCGGCGCAGCCGGCGCGCCACCACGGCCAGCGTCCAGGCGCTCTGCGGATCGCCGGTGTCGAGGTCGTCCACCGTGCACAGCAGTGGGCGGTCCGCCGCCACGGCGGCGAGCAGGGACCGCACCGCCGCGGCCAGGGCCAGCCGCTGCTCGGCCGGGCACCCGTCGCCGCCCAGCGCCCGGCGCAGCAGCCGGCGTTGCCGCACCGGGAGTGCGGTGTCCGCGTCCAGCACCGGGTCGAGCAGGCGGTGCAGCCCGGCGTAGGGCAGTGTCGCCTCGTCGGCCAGGCCGCCGCCGGCGAGCACCGCGCGCTGCCCGGCCCACCTGCGGGCGTACGCCAGCAGCGCGCTGCGCCCGGAGCCGGGCGGCCCGTGGAACAGCAGGGCGCCGCCGTCGTCGCGGTCGAGGAGCCGGCGGATCGCGTCGCACTCGTCGTCCCGGCCCCGCAAGGCTATATGCACTGTCGATGCAGAAACCATGCATGCAGTGTCACAGATGGGCAACCCGTCGGAAAAGAGGCGGACACGCTCCCGGGGTGGCCGCCGTGGCGACCACCCCGGGAGCGGAGGGGATCAGGAGCTGGGGCAGGTGTTGCGGTACTCCTCGATCGCCGACCCGGTCGGGCCCGGGCAGAGGAACTGCTCGTAGCGGGTGTCGTCGTCGACGAACCGCTTCAGCCACGCGACCGTCTGCTTCGCCGTCGGCGTGTTCACGGTCTGCGGGAAGAAGTGGCTCGCGCCGTTCAGCTCCAGGTACGCCTTCTCCGAGGACGCCGGGATGCTGTTGTAGAACGGGATCGAGTGGCTCGCCACCGGTGCCACGCTGTCGCTCTCGCCGCCGATGATGAGCGTCGGCACCCGTACGTCGGACCAGGTCTTGTCCAGGTTCCACGGCGCGAGCGGGACGGCGGCCTGCAACGACGGCCGGGCCGCCGCGGCCTCCAGGCTGCCGCCGCCACCCATCGAGTGCCCGGCCACTGCCAGCCGGGAGGAGTCGATCCGGCCGCGCACCGAACTGCGCTGGGTCAGGTAGTCCAGCGCGGCCAGGAGCTGGCGGCCCCGGCTGTCCGGCTGGTCCAGCCGGGTGTTGGTCTCGATGCCGATCACCACGAAGCCGTGCGAGGCGATCCGCGGTCCGAGCCAGCTCAGGCTGGACCAGGAGGCGGTGTAGCCGGGCGAGATGGCGACCGCGCCGAAGGTGCCCTCGGCGGTGCTGGTCGGGTAGTAGATGACGCCGCCGCCGAAGCCGGTCACGCTCAACGAGGAGACGTTGATCGACGAGGTGGCGAACGGGCCGCGGCTGGCCTCCAGGATGGCGCTCGTGGGCGCCGGGCCGCGCTCGTAGGGGCTGGCCGCGCTCGCCGCGGCCGGGACGGCGAGGGCGCCGCCGGTGGCGAGCAGTGCCGCCACGGCGAGACGGGCGAGGGCACGGACGGGGGTACGGGAACGGGCGGTGGGCACGTCGGTCACTCCTTGCGCCGGAATTACATCGACATGCGTCAGCATCCGTGCCCGGACCGCCGACGCGCATCGGTGAAATCACCGGTCCCGGGGCGGTGACCCGGCCGTGACATGCACAGCGGACGATTGACCCCATGCATCCGACCCGACGGCGCCTGACCCGGCGGCACCTGCTCGGCGCCACAGCGGCGGCGGGCGTCACCGGCCTGGCCACCGGCTGCGACCCGGACCGCCCGGCGGCCGGGACCGCGGTGTCCGACGACGCGCCCGCCCTGGATCCGGCCAGTTGGGACAGCGTCCGCGCCCAGTTCGCGCTCGACCGCTCCCGGGCGCACCTGGCCACGTTCGTCTTCGCCCCGCACCCGGCCCCGGTACGGGCCGCCGTGGCCACCCACCGCGCCGGCCTCGACCGGGACGCCTCCGGCTACCTGGCCGCGAACGAGGAACGGCTGGACCGGGCAGTGCTCGCCGCGGCGGCGGGGCACCTCGGCGCCCGCTCGGACCACATCGCGCTCACCGACTCCACGACCATGGGCCTCGGCCTGGTCTACAGCGCGATCCGACTGCGACCGGGCGACGAGGTGCTGACCACCGAGCACGACTTCTACGCCACCCACGAGTCGCTGCGGCTGCGCGCCGAACGCGACGGGGTGACAGTACGCCGGGCCCGCCTCTACCGCGACGCGGCCACGGCCGGGGCGGACGAGATGGTCGCGGGACTGACCGCGGCGCTCACGCCGCGTACCCGGGTGGTGGCGCTGACCTGGGTGCACTCCAGCACCGGCGTGAAGCTGCCGGTACGCCGGCTGGCCGAGGCGGTCCGCGAGCGCAGCCCGGAGGCGTTGCTCTGCCTCGACGCGGTGCACGGCTTCGGCGCCGACGCGTCCACACCGGAGCAGCTCGGCTGCGACGTGCTCGTCTCCGGCTGCCACAAGTGGCTGCTCGGGCCGCGCGGCACCGGCCTGGTCTGGGCCGCCGAGCGGGCGTGGGCCCGGATGACGCCGGTGATCCCCAGCTTCGACAGGCGCGGCATCGGTCGCTGGCTCGCCGGCGGCACCGGCGGGCAGCCCGTGCCACCGGGCCCGGCGCACACGCCCGGCGGCTACCACAGCTTCGAGCACCGCTGGGCGCTCGCCGACGCGTTCGCGTTCCACCGGCGCATCGGCCCGGCCCGGGTCGCCGGGCGCACCCGGGAACTCGCGGACCTCCTCAAGGAGGGGCTGGCCGGGATCCGGGGCGTCCGGCTGGTCACGCCGCGCGACGCCGACCTGTCCGCCGGGGTGGTCTGCTGCGAGGTGCCGGGCGTGCCGGCGGACCGGGCGGTGGACCGGCTGCGGTCGGCCGGCGTGATCGCCAGCAGCACGCCCTACCGGCCGTCGTACCTGCGCTTCGGCGCGACGATCGCGAACGGCGAGCAGGATGTGGAGGCGGCGCTGCGGGCGGTCCGCACGCTGGTCTGAGCCGCTCCGGCTGTCACTCGGTGAACTCGCAGAAGGACAGCACCCGGTCGAACCGCCGGGCGGCGAGGTCGTCGTGGCGGATCAGGAACCGCGCGTTGACGTACTCCTCGTCCGGTACGCCGAACTGGGCCAGTGGCACCCACTCGCGCATCACCCGCTGCTCCTCCTCGTACAGAGCCACCATCTGCTCCTGGCGGGGTAGCGACCTCGCCTGCCGCTCCCGCTCCATCATGATCACCTCGGGCGGGTCCTGCGCCGAGATGGTTTGACATCCTCTCCGCCCTAAGGGACGGAGATTCCCTCCACGCTGCGCGTGGAACACGCGGCGTCCGGGTGGGTTCCCGCTTCGTTGCGCGCCGCCGGGACGAGCCCCGGTCTTACGTGCGCTCCACGGGCGTTGAAGTCCGCCTGCCCGGCGGCCTTGACGTTCTTCGCGGCGTTCACGTCCCGGTCGTGGGCTGCCCCGCAGGGGCAGTCCCACGCTCGGACGTTGAGCGCCATCTTCTCGTTGATCCGGCCACAGTCGGAGCACATGCGGGTGGACGGGAAGAACCGATCCACCCGGCCGAAGGTGCGTCCGTACCGGGCGGCCTTGTACTCCATCATGGCGGTGAAGCTGGCCCAGCCCGCGTCGTGCACGGACTTCGCGAGCCGCGTCCGGCCGAGACCGACGACGCACAGGTCCTCGACGTACACCGCTTGGTTCTCGCGGATGATCGCCGTGGACAGCTTGTGCTGCCAGTCCCGCCGCATGTCGGCCACCCGGGCGTGCGCCCGTGCGACCTTGACGACGGCCTTCTTGCGGTTGGCCGAGCCCTTCTGCTTGCGGGACAGGTCGTGTTGCAACCGCTTGAGCTTGCGCGCGGCCCGGCGCAGGAACGTCGGCGCCGCCACCTTCGTGCCGTCCGAGAGCACCGCGAAGTGGGTCAGGCCCAGGTCGATCCCGACCTCGGAGTCGACCGGCGGTAACGCCTCGTCCTCGCCCGTCTGCACGACGAACGACGCGAAGTACCGTCCGGCCGCATCCCGGATGATCGCCACCGATGACGGGTCTGAGGGCAGCGTCCGGGACCAGCGGACTGCGAGGTCGCCGATCTTCGGCAACCGCAGCCGGTCGTTGTCGAGGACCTTGAACCGGGAGTTCTTCGTGAAGCGGATGGCCTGCCGGTTGTCCTTGCGGGAGCGGAACCGGGGAGGTGCGACCTTGCGGCCCTTGCGCTTGCCCGTGATCGAGTTGAAGAAGTTGCGGTACGCGGTGTTCAGGTCCGCCAGTGCCTGCTGCAACACCACGGTGGAAACCTCTCCCGGCCACGCGCGTTCCGGCGTCGCCTTCGCCTCGGTGATCAGACGCCGGGACAGCTCCCCGTCGGAGATGTACTTCTCCCCCGCCTCCCGGGCCTGCTGACGCAGGCGCAGCCCGTCGTTGAACACAACCCGCGCGCACCCGAACGCCCGCGCCAGCTCGATCTGCTGGCCAGGCGTCGGGTACACGCGGTAGTTGTACCGGAGCTGCACACACACAAGTGTACACAAGGTTACGATGGCGACTATGAGTGACACCCGCGAAAATGAGATCAGCGTCCGCGAGCTGCGCAAGACGCTCGCCGGAGCGCTCAACGGCGTCGCCGTCTACGGCAAGACCCTTTACGTGACCAACCACGGACGCCGGATCGCTGCCATCGTGCCGGTCCCCGTGGCCGAGCAGAACGAGCGGGCGCGAGGTTAAGGCACTGCTCGGGCCTTGGCGGCCCTCCCAGCGCGGGCCTTCCCCCCTGGCCTGAAGGCCGGAGCACTGGCCCGCACTTCGGTAGCCGCCGATGAAGACGTCCTCCGGCAGCCACGACTGCCGCTCCGGCCAGAGCTGCTCGGCCAGCGCACTCATTGAGGTGCGGCATGTCGCGCAGCAGCCGGATCTGGGTGGCGCTGAGCCACTCCTCCGAGCGGTCCAGCCAGTCCGGCAGGTCCGCCTGGACGGCGGCGTACATCTCGTGCTCGGGGGCGAGGAACGGCTCCAGGTCAGGGGCCTTCGCGTGGCCGCACCGCCGGTGACCAGGTCACGTCGTAGCGCTCGGCGGCCACCGCCTCGGCGAACGCGGTCGCCGCCGCCGGCGAGCCGGCGATGCGCCAGTCCTTCTCCTTGTCCACCTCGAACCAGATCAGCCCGATCAGGTTCGGATAGCGGGGCAGGGCGCGGAACGTGTCCCGGATCCACCGGGCCTTGTGCCCGGCGGCGTCGGCGGCGCCGGTCTCGGTGACCACGAGCGGCTTGCCGGTGACCTTGCGGATCTCCGCGATCGTCGGGCCGAAGATCTGGTCGAACGACCAGTACGTCTTGGTGAAGGCGCCGCTGCCGTAGTAGCCGGTGACACCGACCCAGTCGACGTACTCGTCGCCCGGGTAGAGGCCGGTGAGCCCGGCGGTCGTCTTGTCCCAGCGGGCGTTCGGGCTCCACACCCAGGTGACGTTCGTGGCGCCGGCCGCGGCGAAGAGGTCGTGCACGTGCCGCCAGGCCCGGACGTAGTCGCCGGGGCGGTTTCCGTTGGCCCGCTCGCACCACGGGTACCAGTCGCCGTTCATCTCGTGCGCGAAGCGGATCGCCACCGGGTAGCCCAGCGACCGGACGCCGTCGGCCCAGGAGCGCACGTACGCGTCGAAGTCGCCGCGCGCGATGCGGGCCAGCCGGTAGTCCGGCTGGGTGGCGCGCAGCCGGTCGATCTGCCTGTCGGTCAGGCCGGTGCGGCGGGCCGCCTTGTCGACCGTGTGGTCCCACGGCTCCCAGCCGAGCATCGGCATCATGCCCCGCTCGGCGATCCGGTCGAACAGGCTCCGGTCGAACGCGGCCGACGCCCAGTCGGCGCCGAAGAGCATCACCTGCGGCGACCGCCCTGCCGCGTCGGCGAACCGGTCGACCGGCGCGAAGTCGTACGGTCCCTTGTCGGTCATCACCCCGAAGAACGCCTGCCCGGCCGGCGGGAACGGGCCGCCGCGCGGGCTCGGCACGACCGCCGCCGGCACGTCGGTGCTCGCCTGCGGCGTCGCCGGGGCGGGCCGCCGCACCGCGGCGTCGGTGGCCGGGTCGCGCCACGCGCCCGGCGCCACCACGAAGGCGTACGCGAGCAGCAGCACTCCGGCCAGCGCCAGGCCCATCCGGGGCAGCGTCGGCCTCAGCACGGCACACCACCCTCGGCCACGGTCCGGGGCACCACCTGGGGCTCCCGGGTCACGCCGGCGACCCGGTCCCGGCGCGCCCGCAGACTCTCCACCCAGGAGATCAACGGCGGCGCGAGCCCGGTCAGCAGTGTCAGCGCCGGCCAGACCCGCAGCAGCGGGTAGTCGTGGTCCAGCGCGAAGCTCGCCGCGAGCAGTCCGGCGGCGGCAAGCGCCCAGCACAGGTGCAGCCGGAACGTACGCGGCGACTCGACGGTGCGCAGCGCGCCCTTGGCGGTGACCACGAAGCCGAGTTTGCGGCGCAGCAGGGCGCCCACCGCCGCGGCCACGTAGACCGGTCCGGCGAACAGCGCGAGCGCCATGCCGGCCATGCCCACCTCCTCCCGCTCGTGCGGGGCGATGTTGAAGCGGCGCAGCCACAGCCAGAGCAGGAACCAGGTGCCGATGGTGGACCCCCACAGCGTCGCCCAGACCTGCGGGTCGAGGCGACCCGCGTCGACGCCGGTCAGCAGGTACAGCGCGGTGGCCGCGTTACCCAGCAGCAGGCTCACCGCCACGCTCGGGTAGTAGAACTGGAGCAGCCGGTACTGCCAGCGACGACGGGACGGCAGGTCGCGCGGTGTGCGCAGCTCGCGCCGGAGCAGGATCTCGCAGATCCCGGCCGCCCAGCGCTTCTGCTGATTGAAGTAGTCCGCCCAGGAGGTCGGTCCCTCGCCGAGCGCCACCACGTCCGGGGTGTAGACGCCCTTCCACCGGTTGCCGGTGGCCGGGTTGACGGCGGCGTGCACGCGGATGCTGGTGAGGTGGTCCTCGATGATCGAGTCCTGGTAGCCGCCGATGGTCCGCCAGGCCGCCGGCCGGTAGAGGTGCCCGGTGCCGGTCAGCAGCGGCGCGTCCAGGCCGTTGCCGCCACGGGCGATCAGCCCGTTGTAGAGGTACTGCTGCACCGAGGCGCCGTGGGCGACGAAGTTCTGGTGCATGTTGCCGTACACCTGGGGGGTCACCACGAACGCGACGTCCGGGTCGCGGAAGTAGCCGAGCGTGCGTTCCAGGAAGTTCGGCAGCGGCACGTGGTCCGGGTCGACGTTGGCGACCACGTCGTAGCGGTGCTCGTGCTCGGCCCGCCAGGCGTTGTGGTTGCCGGACTTGGTGCGGGCCCGGAACCCGCCGCCGGGCCGGTTGTACTCGGGCCGGCCCTTGCGGGTGAAGTGGCGTACGCCCAGCCGCGCAGCCATCGCCCGTACCGCCGGGTCGTCGCCCTCGTCGAGGATCCACACGTCGACGTGACCGCAGTAGACGATCTCCCGCAGCCGGCGCAGCGTCCGCTCGGCGACCTCGATCGGCTCCTTGCTCGGCACGATGGTGGTGAGCAGGGCGACCCGCAGGCCGACCGGCGGGTCGACAGGCACCGGATCCCGGGCGTGGAAGGCGAATACCCAGACCACCACGTTCTGCGCCAGGCGGATCAGCTCGACGCCGACGACGACGCAGAACGCGAGCCGGGCGGCGACTGTCTGCCAGCCGCCGAGCCCGACGACGCCGGGGCCGGGTACGTGCTGGGGCAGCAGCAGCCAGCCGACGAAGACCAGCCCGGCGGCGCTGTTGACGAGCACCAGCAGCGTCAGCACCAGCCGCGCGGCGACCGAGGCGGTGGGCCGGAACTCGACCGCCGCGTCGGGGCGCCGGGGCGGGCGCAGCGGACCGGCGGTGGCCCCGCAGCGCGCGTACGCCAGACGGGCGCGGACGTTGCGCTGCCGGCGGTCCGGATCGGCCGGCGTCCCGGGCGGGACGGGTGCGATCGGGCGGGCGCCCGGCGGCCCGGCCGTCGTGGCGCGGGACGGGCGTGTATCGGCGGCGACGGCCACGTTTCCCCCATGGTCTGCTTCCGGCTCAGGAGCCGACCGAATGCTAAGCCGACAATCAACCTCAAAAAGGGCGAATCAGGCAGACATCGCCCGTTCGTCGACCGGTCACGCGGTCAGCCGGGAAGCTGGGCCGCCACGGCGAGCAGCGCGACGAGCGCCAGCACGGCGACGGCCCCGGCGGCACGCGCCCGGGACAGGGCCACCCCGCCGAGCACCGCCCAGGCCGGCACCGTGAACAGCAGGTTCACCGCCGACCAGACCGGCACTGCCTGCGCCAGCGCCAGCAGCCCGAGCGCCGGCACCAGCGCCCAGGCGGTGCAGATCGCGGCGGCGTACCGCAGCGGGAGGCTGAACAGGGCCAGCCCGGCCAGCACGCCGCCGAGCGCGGCGACGCCGAACAGGTCCCCGGGCGTGGCCGCGAGCACTGCGGCACCGGGACGGGCGCCGGACGCGAGGTGCCCGCCGCCACTCAGGCCGGAGGCGAGCAGCGCGGCGACCGGGAGCAGCCCGAGGGCCACGGCGGCCAGCCACCGGAGAGCACAGCGGCGACGGAACGCCAGCACGACCCAGCCGTGGCCGGCGAGCAGCAGCAACGCCACCGGCTGGCACACGCCCAGCAGCAGCACCGCGCCCGCGTAGGGCACGAGCCGGCGCGCGCCCGGCCGGTCGAGCGCGGGCACCACCAGCCAGGTGGCGAGCACGGCGGCGAACACCGCCAGGGCGTACGGCTGCGCCTCCTGCGCGTACCGGATCGAGGCCGGCAGCACCGCGAAGATCACGCCGGCGAGCAGGCCGGCGGCGGGCGTGGCGATCCGGGCGGCGAGCGCGCCGACGAGCGCCGCGGCACCGACCATGGCCAGCAGGGACGGTACGCGCAGTGCGAGGTCCGCCGCGCCGAACAGCGCCGCCCAGCCGCGCATGAGCAGGTGGTACGGCCCGAGCGCGAGGTCGTCGCCGGTCAGCGTGACGCCGATCCCCGGCCAGGGCGACGTGGCCGCGCGCCGGGTCGCGAGTTCTCCGGCGCTCGCCCCGGATTCCGTGATCCGCGCGGCGCCGAGCGCACCCATCAGGACCGCCGGCACCAGCCACGCCGCGATCCGCCACCGGAGCACGCCGGTCGCGGCGCGGACGGTGACCCGGCGCGGCCGGTCCTCGCCCCACGGATCCTCGACCGTGGCGTCCCCGAGCCGGGGCAGGACCATCGTGTCCGCGTCCATCATCGTGACTCACGCATCCCTGTGGGTGCCGGCGACGGGGATCCAGCCGACCGGGCGGCGAGGCGCGATCCGCGCGGCCCCGGGTCACGGGCTGGATGACATCCTGGAGCCTACTGAGTCAAAAACGGCATAACGCCAATATGCACAGAAAGGGTCCGCCGGCCGCCCCGTGGACGACCGGCGGACCCGGCTCAGCGAAGGTCGGTCGTCGTCCAGCGGGGCGAGGCGGCGGTGATCGCGGCGGTGTCGCCGGTCAGCGTCGTCCGCGCCTGGGCGTCGCGCCGGGCGCTCGTGCCGACCCAGACGTCGACCTCCCCGGGCTCCACCACCCGGGTGAGGGTGCGGCCGGTGAACGCCAGCCGCGTGGTGGGGACGGTCAGCTCGACGGTCACCGAGGCGCCCGGCTCCAGGCGCACCCGCCGGTAGCCGAGCAGCTGCGCGACCGGCCGGGTCACCGAGGCGACCAGGTCGCGGCCGTAGAGCTGCACCACGTCGTCACCGGCGACCGGGCCGGTGTTCGTCACGCGCACCGACACCCGCAGCGCCCCGTCGGTCGGCACCTCGGCCGGCACGGTCAGATCGGTGTACGCGAACGTGCTGTAGGACAGCCCGTGCCCGAACGGCGCCACCGGAGTCGCCGGCAGGTTGGTCCCGTTCATGCCCTCCCCCAGCTCCGGGTGCAGGTACGAGTACGGCTGCGCGCCGGCCGAGCCGGGCAGGCTGACCGGCAGCCGGCCGGACGGGTTGACCCGCCCGGAGAGCACACCCGCGATCGCCCCGGCGCCCTCCTCGCCCGGGAAGAACGTCTGCACCACCGCCGCGCACCGGGACAGCGCCCAGCCGAGCGCGTACGGGCGGCCGGTGAGCAGCACGAGGACGACCGGGGTGCCGGTGTCCAGCACCGCCTCGACGAGCTGCCGCTGCACGCCGGGCAGCTCCAGGTCGTCCCGGTCGCAGCCCTCGCCGACGGTGCCGCGGCCGAACAGGCTCGCGTGGTCGCCGACCACGAGAACCGCCACGTCGGCGGCGGACGCGGCGGCGACCGCCTCGTCGAACCCGGACCGGTCCGCCGAGTCCACCTCGCAGCCGGCCGCGAAGGTGACCCGGTCGGCGCCGAACTCGGCGCGCACCGCCTCCAGCACTGTCGGCACCTCGAAGCCGGTCTCCACGCCCGGGTGGTGGGCCAGCACGTGGTTGAGGAACGAGTAGCAGCCGAACAGCGCGCCCTGCCGGTCGGCGTTCGGGCCGACCACGGCCACCCGCCGGCCCGCCGGCAGCGGGAGCACGCCCTCGTTGGCGACCAGGACGACCGACTCCTCGGCGAGCCGGCGGGCGATCGCCCGGTGCTCCGGCGAGTCGAGGTCGATCGCGCCCGGCGGCTCGTCGTCGAACGTGGCGTCGAGCAGTCCGAGTTCCTGCTTCTGGCGCAGGACCCGCAGCACCGCCCGGTCGACCAGCGCCTCGTCGACCTTGCCGGCCCGCACCGTCTCGGTCAGGGTCAGGTAGGCGTCGCCGGTGGGCAGCTCGATGTCGAGGCCCGCGCTCAGCGCCTGCACGGCCGCGTCCGCGTTGTCGGCCGCGACGTGGTGCAGCAGGTTGAGGAAGGCGACCCCGTAGTAGTCGGCCACCACGGTCCCGTCGAACCCCCACCGGTCCCGCAGCAGGTCGGTGAGCATCGTCGGGTCGGCGGCGACCGGCACGCCGTCGATCTCCGCGTACGAGTGCATGACGCTGCGCGCGTCACCGTCGAGGATCGCCATCTCGAACGGCGGCAGCAGCACGTCGGCGAGTTCCCGGGGACCGGCGTGCACCGGGCCGAAGTTGCGCCCGGCCCGCGAGCCGGAGTAGCCGGCGAAGTGCTTCAGCGTCGCGAGCACGCCCTGCGACTGGAGCCCCCGCACGTACGAGGTGCCGATGGTGCCGACGAGGTACGGGTCCTCGGCGATGCACTCGTCGACCCGGCCCCAGCGGGGATCCCTGATCACGTCGAGCACCGGGGACAGTCCCTGGTGGATGCCGAGCGCGCGCATCGAGGCCCCGATCGCCGCCGCCATCTCGGCGACCAGATCGGGATCGAACGCGGCGCCCCAGGCCAGCGGCGTCGGGAAGGTGGCCGCCTTCCACGCCGACAGGCCGGTCAGGCACTCCTCGTGCACGATCGCCGGGATGCCCAGCCGGGTGCCGGTCACCAGGTCCCGCTGGAACTTCCACAGCCAGGCCGCGCGGGCCGCGGCGTCGACCGGGCGGGTGCCGTAGGCGCGGGTGAGGTGACCCAGCCCGTGCCGGGAGAAGTCCTCGAGCCGGCCGGTGTCGGCGAACTCGCCCTGCAGGGGCGCGACCGCCTCACCGTCCTCCTTCTCCCAGAACCCGACGAGCTGCGCGACCTTCTCCTCGATCGTCATGCGAGCGAGCAGTTCCCGTACGCGCGCCTCGGCGTCGTGCCCGTCCGGCCGGTCGTGGTCCGAACCTGCCTGAGCCGGTACCGGCCCGTCCACCACCGCGTGGACCTCTGTCATGGTGTGCCTTTCCACTGGTTGTGCTGGTACCGCTGCCGCTCAGCCCTTGACCGCGCCCTGGAGGCCGCCCACGATCTGCTTCTCCGCCAGGGTGAAGAACAGCAGCGCCGGCAACATCGCCAGCGACGTGAAGGCGAGGACGCCCGCGGTGTCGGTGGTGTACTGGCTGGAGAAGTTCTGCACGCCCAGCGGCAGGGTGTGCAGGTTGACGTCCCCCAGGACGAGCAGCGGCAGGAGGAACGCGTTCCAGCTCGCCACGAACGCGAGGATGCCGACGGTGACGACCGCGGGCCGCGACAGCGGCAGCACGATCCGCCAGAGGAAGCCGAGCCGGCCGGCGCCGTCGATGGCGGCCGCGTCCTCCAGCTCCCGCGGGATGGCCGACAGGAACGGCCGCAGGATGACGATCGTCAGCGGCAACGAGAAGGCCACCTGCGGGAGGATCACCGCGTAGTAGGAGTTGATCAGGTTCAGGTCGCGCAGCATGAGGTACAGCGGCAGGATCGCCGCGCCGGCCGGGAACAGCAGGCCGAGGGTGAAGAACGTGTAGAGCCCCTCGCGGCCCCGGAACGTGTACCGGGCGAGCACGAACGCGGCGGCCATGCCGAGCACCACCACGCCGAGCGTGGTGCCGAGGGCGACCACGGCGCTGTTGAACGCCTGCTTCCAGAAGCCGCTCTGCGTCAGCACCCGGTAGTAGTTCTCCCAGACCCACGGGTCCGGCAGGCCGGCCGGGTCGTTCACGATCTGCGGCGTGGTCCGGAAACCGCCGACGACGACGTACACGACGGGTGCGATCGAGACGGCCGCGACCGCGAGCGCGATCGCGTACGTCAGCGGCGCGCTCCACTGGACCGGCCGGCGCCCGGCCGAGGGGGCGGGTACGGAGTTCACGGCCACTGTCACTTCCCCTTCCGGGTGATGGCGCCCTCGATGTCACGGCGGAGCAGGAAACGCTGGAACAGCAGCGCCGCGACGAAGGAGATGGCGAACAGGATCACGGCCACCGCGTTGCCGTAGCCCCAGAGCCGGGCGAAGAAGCCGTTGTCCACCATGTACGTCGCCATGGTGGCCGAGGCGCCGAGCGAGCGCACGGCCGGCACCGAGGTCACCCAGACCATGTCGAAGACCTGCAACGAGCCGATCATCGACAGGAACATCCAGATCCGGATGGTGGGGCCGAGCAGCGGCAGCGTGACGTGGCGCTGGATCTGCCACCAGCTCGCGCCGTCGATCTCCGCGGCCTCGTTCAACTCCTGCGGCACGTTCGACAGGCCGGCGAGCAGCAGGATGATGGCGAAGCCGACGTACTTCCAGGTGAGGACGAACAGCAGCGTCCAGATCACCACGTCCAGGTCGGCCAGCCACGCCTGCACCAGCCCGCCGAGCCCGATCGACTGCAGCAGCGCGTCGAGCGTGCCGTTCTCGGTCAGGATCAGCTTCCACATGATGCCGACGGTGACCTCGGCCAGCACGTACGGCACGAACACCAGCAGGCGGAACGCCGAGCGCCCGCGGAAGCGGCGGTTGAGCAGGAGGGCGATGCCCAGCGCGACCGGGCCCTGGATCAGCAGCGACCCGAACACGATGATCGCGTTGTTGCGCAGCGCGTCGAGGAAGATCGGGTCCTGGAAGGCGAGCGTGTAGTTGCGGAAGCCGACGTACTCGGTGGGCGGGCCGACGCCGCGCCAGCGGAACAGGCTGTAGTAGAACGCGAAGCCCATCGGCACCAGCACGAACATCACGTAGATGACGATCGCGGGCGTGGTCAGCCCGATGATCTCGTACCACTTGCGACGGGTCTCGGCGCGGCGGGAGGCGGCCCGTGCGCCGGGCCGGAGGCCCGCCGGCGGCGCTTGCGCACCGACGGCGGGCGTACGGGTCTGCGATGCGGACGTCACTTGCTTGCGGCCGCCTTCATGGCCGAGACGACCTTCTCAGGTGTCCCGTTGCCGGCGAAGATCGCGACGATCGCGTCGTTCATCGCGGTGCCGACGGTGCTGCCGTAGGCGGTGTCCAGCCAGAGCTGCACGTAGGTGGCGTCGGACGTGGCCTGGAGGATCGACTTCAGGGCCGGGTCGGTGACGCCGTCGGCCGCGCCCTTGGCGACGGGCAGGCCGGTGCCGGTGGCGGCGTAGCCCTTCTGCACCTCGGGGCTGACGAGGTACTTGAGGAACTCGACGCACTCGGCCGGGGCGTTCTTGGAGCAGGCGAACCCGTCGCCGCCGCCGAGGGCCGCCTTCGGGTCACCGGCGGAGCCGGAGATCGCCGGCACCGGGAACCAGCCGAGGAACTTGCCCAGGGCCGCCTTGTCGGTGGCGACGGTGTCCAGGGTGCCGCGGTTCCAGTCACCCATCAGCTCCATCGCGGCCTTGCCGTTCGCGAGCAGGCCGTTGGCGCTGGTCGGGTCGTTCTGACCCGGCGTGGCGATGAAGTTGTTCTGGAACGGCTTGGTGTCGATGAAGGTCTTGAGGTCCTGGCCGGCCTTGACGAAGCACGGGTCGTCGAAGTTCCGGTCCTTGGTCGCCTTCTTCAGCGTGTCGACCGAGCAGGCACGCAGCGCGAAGTTGTACCACCAGTGCGCGGCGGGCCACTTGTCACCGGCGCCGAGGGCGATCGGGATGACGTTGATGGTCTTGAGCTTGGTGACCGCGGCGTTGAGTTCCTCGAAGGTGGTCGGCGGCGCCGTGATGCCCGCCTTCGCGAACATGTCCTTGTTGTACCAGATGCCCTCGATGCCCATCCGGTACGGCAGGCCGTACTGCTTGCCTTCGACCTGCCAGATCTCGGCGGCGTTGCCGATGTCGGCGACCTCGCCCTTCACCTGGTCGGTGATGTCCTTGAGGTAGTCGGCCTCGACCTGCTCGCGCATCTCGCCGCCGCCCCACGCCTGGAAGATGTCCGGCGGGTCGTTGCTCAGCAGCGCGGCGGGGAGCCGGGTGCGCTGGAGCTGGTTCGTCTCGATCGCCTCGATCTCGATCTTGACGGTCGGGTGGGCCGTGGAGAAGTCCTTGGCGACCTTCTCCCAGTACGTCTTGCCGGGCCCGTCCTGCGACGCGTTGTGCCACCAGGTCAAGGTCACCGGGTTCTTGTACAGCTCGCTCTCGGCGGCCTTCTCCTCGTCGCCACCACCACTGCACGCGGAGGCCAGCAGAGCACTTGTCACAAACAGTGCCAGGACGGCGCCAGCACGGCGCTTCATCACCATAGATGTCTCCTCGACCACTCAGTCGGGTTACCTGCCGGGGAGTTTTACAGGGCCGTAACGTGAAGTCAATCGGTATCGATAACGTTTTCGACATCGTCTTCGATCGACCTGGGAGAGCCCTCTATCATCGTCGGCGTGGTGTTCCAGGAGCGCGTCAAGATGTCGGACGTGGCACGTACGGCCGGCGTCTCGGTGGCAACCGTATCCAAGGTTGTCAATGGCCGGTACGGCGTCGCGCAGGCCACCGTCGAGCGCGTCCAGCAGGTCATCCACGAGCTCGGGTACGAGGCCAGCCTGGGGGCGCAGAGCCTGCGCAGCCACCGCACGAACGTGCTGGGCATCCTGGTCGCCGAGTTCGAGCCGTTCTCGACCGAGCTGCTCAAGGGCGCGTCCCGGGAGGTCGCCGGCAGCGGCTACCAGTTGCTCGCCTACTCCAGCGGTGACGGGGAGGGCGCGGCCATAGGGTGGGAGCGGCGCTCGCTGGCCCGGCTGTCCGGCACACTCATCGACGGCGCGGTGATCGTGACGCCGACAGTGGTCGAGACCAAGCACGGCTTCCACGTGGTGGCCGTCGACCCGCACACCGGCCCGTCCGGTCTGCCCACCGTCGACTCCGACAACTTCGCCGGCGCGGTGCTGGCCACCGACTACCTGCTGTCGCTCGGGCACCGGCGGATCGCGCACATCAGCGGCCGCCCCGACCTGGAGTCGGCCCGCCTGCGCGAGGCCGGGTTCCGCAAGGCGATGGCCGACGCGGGCCTGACGGTGGACGAGCGGCTCGTGCGGGTCGGCGGGTTCCGCACCGAGAGCGCCGCGAGCACGGCCGCCGAGCTGCTCGCGCTCCCCGACCGGCCCACCGCGATCTTCGCCGGCAACGACCTCTCGGCCATCTCCACTGTGGACGTCGCCCGCGGCCTCGGCCTCGGCGTACCGGACGACCTGTCGGTCATCGGCTTCGACAACATCCCGGAGTCGGCGCTCGTCGACCCTCCCCTCACCACGATCCGGCAGCCGCTGCAACGCATGGGCGCCGAGTCGCTGCGTCTGCTGATCGACCTCATCGCGGGCGTCGAGCGGGACACGCACATCCGGCTCCCCACCGAGCTGGTCGTCCGGGCCTCCTGCCGCCCGCTGCGCTGAGGCGCCATCTCACCCTCCCGGCCCGGGTGATTGACGGACGGCTATCGGCGTCCGTAATGTTTCGGGCTACTTCCGGAAGCCAGACCGGAAGTTTCGGAAGCCCGCACCGTCCGTCCACCCGGGCGCCCGCCGGTCCGTTCCACGCCGCGGCGTTCCCGGCACCGCCACCGCCGGCCTCCGGCCGCGCGCACCATCCCGAAAGGAACGACCATGAAGCTGAGACGTTGGCTCGCCGCCGGCGCCGTCGCCGTCGCGACCGCCACCGCCCTCAACGTCGTCCCCGCGACGGCCGGCCGCCCCTACGACCCGGCCGCGCAGAGCCTGCGCGAGCTGGCCAAGCGCCACGGCCTGTACGTGGGCACCGCCGTCGACATGGCCGCCCTCAACGACGCCGCCGAGCCGCGGTACCGCGAGCTGGCCGCATCCGAGTTCTCCACCGTCACCGCCGAGAACGTCATGAAGTGGGAGAGCCTCGAACCCACCCGGGGCACATACAACTGGGGGCCGGCCGACGAGCTGATCGACTTCGCCCGCAAGAACAACCAGCGGGTCCGGGGCCACGTGCTGGTCTGGCACAACCAGCTGCCGGCGTGGCTGACCAGCGGCGTCGCGGACGGCTCGATCAGCAAGGCCGAGCTGCGCCAGATCCTGCGCAACCACATCACCGCCGTGGTCACCCACTTCAAGGGCAAGATCTGGCAGTGGGACGTGGTGAACGAGGCGGTCAGCGACCCCTGGGACACCCCGTCCACCCTGCACTACAAGGGGTTCTGGGCGCAGAACCTCGGACCCGGCTACATCGCCGACGCGTTCCGCTGGGCCCGCGCCGCCGACCCGAAGGCGCTGCTGTTCTACAACGACTACAACATCGAGGCGTTCGGCTCCGGCAACCCGGCCGACGACAAGACGCAGTTCGTCTACGACATGGCCCGTGACCTGCGGGCCAAGGGCGTGCCGATCGACGGCGTAGGCGCACAGGGCCACCTCGGCACCCAGTACGGCAACTTCAGCACGCTCCAGGTGGCCGCGGCCCTGCGCAAGTTCGCCGGGCTCGGGCTGGCCACGGCCCTCACCGAGGTGGACGTGCGCAGCCAGATCACCGAGGGGGTGGAGGCCGGCGACTCCGCGGAGATCAACCCGCGTCTGCAGGCGTCCGCGGCGAACTTCAGCGTGCTGATGCAGGCCTGCCTGGCCGAGCGGCACTGCCTGTCGTTCACCCTCTGGGGCTTCACCGACAAGCACTCCTGGGTACCCGGCGCGTTCTCCGACCCGCCGGAGGGCCTGGCCACCGTCTACGACGAGAACTACCAGCCGAAGCGGGCGTACCACGAGCTGAAGGCCGACCTGATCTTCTCCGGTCCGCCGTACGTGCTGCGGGACATCCCGCAGCACCCGCGCCGCTAGACGACCGGCGCACCACGGCGGGGCCGGTCCGGTGACCGGCCCCGTCGCCTGTGCCCGGCCGGCACACGCTCACGCCGCCCGGCGCCGGCCCAGTTCCGACTCCAGCCGCCCGATGAGCGTCTTGCGGGCCTTGCCGCCGCGTTCCCGGCGCAGCGCCGCGTCGAGCTGGCGGGTGTCGAGGTCACGGACCAGCTTGACCGCCTCGGTAACCGGCAGCTCGTTGATCTGCTCGGCGGCGGTGGCGTCCCGGCGGGCCCGCTTCGCCGGGCCGGTGTTCGGCACGTACTGGCGGCCGGAGCGCGACGCGCGGCGCTTGCGGGTGTCGGTGGCGCGCCGCTCGTTCTCCGACAGCTCCTCCCACGCCTGTTTGGGCAGGTAACGGCGGGTTTCGCCGCCGTTGCGGGCGCGCGTGTCGCCGCTGCGGGTCTGCCACTTCTCGCCGCCCCAGCGTTGCAGCGAGCGCTGCCGTGCGTCCTTCGGGCCCTCGAATCCCCCGCCGGCCTTCTTGTACTCGTTCGTCAGCAGCTGCGACTTGCGGGCCGACCACTGCCCCGGCCGTCCGCCCTTGTCGGAGGCGCGGATCTCGGCCTTGAGGCGCTCCCGCAGTTCCGGCTCGGTGTACTTCGCCATGACGCAGCGTTACCCGGACCGGGAGCGGCCATGCCGGTCAGCCGAGCGCCGGCCGATAGACCAGATCCATCGTGTCGGTGCGGCCCGACCAGTCCAGCCGCAGCCGCCAGCACCCGGCGGCCGGCAGGTCGACGATGGACGGCCGGGTCCGCCCTCCACCTCCCGGACGACCGGGGTGTCCGTCCCGTCCCGCGTCGCGGTGATCACCAGCGGGGTCCGCGGCGCCGGTTCGGACCGGCCGGGATCGGGGCGGGCCACCCAGAGGATCTTGTTGTTCGCGCCGTCCCCGCGCGCGTGCACCAGCGGGTACGCGAACAGGATCGCCACGATGTCGCCCCCGGTGCCGAAGACGTGCCGCACCCGGGTGTCGCCGGTGAACCCGGCGTCCGCCCAGTCCGGCAGCCGGCCGGTCTCCAGCCGCTCGGCACAGGCCGACGGCGCGGCCGGGCCGGTGGCGGGCGTGGTGCCCGGGGCCGTGTCGGGCACGCCGGCCGGGCCGGTGCACCCGGCCAGCAGCAGGACCGACACCAGCAGGACTCTTCTCGGAACGGACATCCGGCCTCCCCCGTCGACGACTCTCGTCAACAGGACACCGCCCGGCGCCCCGGGGTTCCCGGCGCCCTCACTCCAACGAGGACGCGACGTCCAGCGCCTGTTCGCGGGTGAGATCGCCCTCCAGCCGGTAGCTCACCCCGGCCCGCTCCCAGATCAGCGTGGCGGCGGACAACCGCGCGGTGGCGACCCGTTCCGTCCCCGAGCGGTCCACGTACGCGAGCGCGTGCGGCCCACCGACCCAGATAGCGAACTCGCCGCCGACCTGGGTGAGCGTCACGTCCGCCCCGACCGACCGCTTGTGGAACACGATGTCGAGCGAGCCGTCGAACGCGTCCAGCCGGACCGTCCCGCCCCGGTAGAGCAGGCTGACGACCCGGTGGGCGCCGGCACCGTCCGGATCGGCGACCAGC
Source organism: Micromonospora sp. RV43 (assembly GCF_001029515.1). NCBI lineage: Bacteria > Bacillati > Actinomycetota > Actinomycetes > Micromonosporales > Micromonosporaceae > Micromonospora > Micromonospora sp. RV43. The sequence continues at coordinate 190,699 of NZ_LEKG01000001.1, forward strand.
ACCCGTTCCGGCGCGCCGAGGCGGGCCGGAACGCGGATCGGGAAGCGGACCTGCCGCTGCGCCTCGGCGAGCGCGACCTGGTGCTGCGCGGGCAACGGCGACGGCGTACCGGCCGGCGGCGGCGCGGGTGCGGTGTCGATGACGACCCCGGAGAACCGCAGCAGCCCGGTCACCGCGCCGGCGACCGCGGCCCGCCCCGGCGGCAGCGCCGCCACCAGCAGGGCGGCGAGCGCGCCGGCCAGCACGTACCGCCACCGGCGGCGCGGCGCGGGCGCGTCGAGCCGGGCCCGGACCCGGTCGGTCAGATCCGGCGTCCGCGCCGGCTCCAGCCAGCCGGTCAGCTCCCGCAGCTCCCGTTCCAGGTCATCCACGGTGCGCCACCTCCCGGTCCAGCAGGGCCCGCAGCTTCGCCAGCGCCCGGTGGGTCCGTGACTTCACGGTGCCCCGGGCCACCCCCAGCACTGTCACCGTCTCGTCCTCGCCGAGGTCGAGCAGGTAGCGGCAGACGATCACCTCGCGGTCGCGGACGGGCAACCGCCGCAGCGCACCCACCAGCGCGGCGCGGCGTTCGGACGCCAGCACGGCGTCGAGCCCGTCGTCGCCGGTGACCGCCGCGACCGGCTCCGCCGCCGCCGCGCGCAGCGTCAGCCCGTCCCGCCGGGTGCGGGCACGGTGCAGGTTCCGGGTCTCGTTGGCGACGATCGCGAGCAGCCAGGACCGGAACGACGCCTCGGCCCGGTAGCGGGACAGTTTCCGGTACGCCTTCACGAACGCCTCCTGGACCACGTCCTCGGCGTCCGGACCGGCGCCGAGCAGCACCGCCGTCCGGTACGCGGACGCGGTGTGCCGGGCGACCAGGGCGTCGTACGCCTCCCGGTCGCCGGCGCGTACGCGGGTGACGAGGTCGTCGTCGTCCAGGGCAGCCTCCGCCGTCGGTCCGCTTTCATGACACCGCCCGGGGCGGCCGGGTTCCATCAGGCGTTTGACCGGGTGCCGGGCCGGAAAGAGTGGCGGGATGAGCTGGGCGAGAAGAGCCGTACCCGCAGCCGTCGCCGCCGTCGCCGCGCTGGCGGCCCGGGACCTGCTGCAACGCGACCACGCGCTGCGCCGCAACTTCCCCGTGCTGGGCCGGGCGCGGTACCTGATCGAGTCGATCGGCCCGGAGCTGCGGCAGTACATCGTGGCCGGCAACGACGAGGAGCGGCCGTTCACCCGCGACCAGCGGCGCTGGGTGTACGCCTCGGCCAAGCAGGAGAACAACTACTTCGGTTTCGGCACCGACAACGACATCGAGCACACCTCCGGCTATCCGATCATCAAGCACCGTACGTTCGGCCGGGCGGTCCCGCCGTCGACGCCGACCGCCGGGCACGACGTGACGCTGCCCTGCGCCAAGGTGCTCGGCGCGGCGCGCGGCCGGGCGCGCGCGTTCCGGCCGGAGTCGGTGGTGAACATCTCCGGGATGAGCTTCGGTTCGCTGTCCGGCAACGCGGTGGAGGCGCTCAACCGGGGCGCCGCACTGGCCGGCTGCCTGCACAACACCGGCGAGGGCGGGCTGTCGCCGTACCACCGCAACGGCGGTGAGCTGGTCTTCCAGCTCGGCACCGCGTACTTCGGCTGCCGCGACGAGCAGGGCCGGTTCAGCCTAGAACGGCTCAAGGACCTGGTGGCGTCGGCGCCGGTACGCGCGCTGGAGATCAAGCTCAGTCAGGGCGCCAAGCCGAGCCTCGGCGGCCTGCTGCCGGCGGCGAAGGTCTCCGCCGAGATCGCCGCCACCCGGGGCATCCCGGCCGGGCGGGACTGCGTCAGCCCGTCCCGGCACGCCGAGTTCTCCGACTGCGACAGTCTGCTCGACTGGGTGGAGCTGCTCGCCGCCGAGACCGGCCTGCCGGTCGGCATCAAGTCCGCCGTCGGTGACCTCGGGTTCTGGGAGGAGATGGCCACGCTGATGCGCGACACCGGGCGCGGCGTGGACTTCGTGACTGTCGACGGGGGCGAGGGCGGCACCGGCGCCGCGCCGCTGATCTTCAGCGACTCGGTCTCGCTGCCGTTCCAGCAGGGCTTCTCCCGGGTCTACCGCACCTTCGCCGAACGCGACCTGCACGAGAGCGTGGTGTTCGTCGGTGCCGGCAAGCTCGGCCTGCCGGACAACGCGGTGGTGGCGTTCGCGCTCGGCGCCGACATGGTCAACGTCGGGCGGGAGGCGATGCTGGCGATCGGCTGCATCCAGGCGCAGAAGTGCCACACCGACACCTGCCCGACCGGCGTCGCCACCCAGAACGCGTGGCTGGCCCGGGGTCTGGACCCGGCCCGCAAGTCGGTGCGGGCCGCGAACTACATCCGTACGCTGCGCCGCGACCTGGTCAAGGTGGCCGAGGCGTGCGGCGTCGAGCATCCCGGGCTGATCGGCACCGACGCGGTGGAGATCCTCGACGGCCGGACCTCGTCGATCCCGCTGGACCGGGCGTTCGGCTACCGGCCGGAGTGGGGGATGCCGTCGGCAGCCGACCGGGCGGAGATCGTGCGGCTGATGACGGCCGAGGCGCCGCAGGGTGGCAGCGCGCCGCCCTCCCCCACCGCCGTCGGCTAGCCGGTTCCCTCGCCGGTGCGGTGCCGGCCCCGGCGGCGCGGCGGGCGCGGCCGGAGCACGACCGGCGCCACCACCAGGACCGCCGCCGCACCGAGCAGTCCCCAGGGGTGGCGGCTGGTCTCGACCACGAACGCCACCGGCCGTTCCGGCAGGTCGACGCGGCCGTGGAGTTCGTGTGCCCCGAGCACGGCGACGTCCACCGGCACCGGGATCTCGTACGTCCGGACCTGCCCTGGGCCGATGGTGCCCAGGGGCGGGGCGGCGACGATGGTGTGCGCCCGTCCGGGCCGGCCGAACAGCAGCGTGAACGTCGGGTAGACCACGTCGGCCGGGCCGGGGTTGCGCAGCGCGACGCGTACGGTGAGCGTCTCGGGCAGCCCGAACCATTCCCGCAGCGGGCGGCGGCCGGCGACGCGCAGCTCGTCGAGGTGCAGTCGCGGCGTGGCGGCCGGCGCGGGCGCCGGGGCGGCGGTCACGCCACTGACCGGCAGCGCGGCGGTGGCCTGGACGGTGCCGGTCAGGGCATGCGCGCGCAGTACGCAGGGGCAGGCGACGGGCGGTGCCGCCAGCACGATCGGCACCGCCGTCGTGCCCTCCGGCACCTGGACGGTGGTGGCCTGCTCGTTGGCGCAGTCGAGCGCGCCCCGGTGGGCGTCGTTGCCGCAGACCGTGAGGTGGACCGGGCCGGCCGGCCAGCCGCGCAGCGTGACGGTGACCCGCTGCCCGACAGTCAGCGGGCCGGACGGCACGACGACAGCGGGCCGCGGCGCCGCGGAGGCCGCACTGGACGACGGCGCGCCCGGGGCGGAGACGGCGGTGCCGTCCGGGGTGGACGGCGGCGCCGGGACCGGCACGGCCAGCGCGAGGATCGCGGCGGCAGCCGGCAGGACCGGGGTCACCGGGCACCGGCCGCCGCGCCGCCCGCCGGGGGTTCGGCCGTCCCCGCGACGGGGGCCCCGGACGCATCCGCCGGCCCGGCGGGAGCGGCCGAGGGCTCGGACACCGACGCCGGCCCGGGCGTGGTGGAGGGCGCGGCCGAGGTGGGACGGCGACGACGGCGACGCAGGTAGAGCCAGGGTCCGGCGGCCGCCAGGGCGGCGAGCAGCAGCCAGGGCGGCGCCCACACGCTCGCGGTGCGCTGCACCGGGGGCAGCGCGGTGTCGACGGTGGTGGGTGCGAGGTCGACTGTCGCGGTCAGCCGCAGCGCGGGCGGCACCCCGGTGACCCGCTCGGTGACAGTGAACTCGGCGCCGGGCAGCAGCTCCGGCAGGTCGACCGGGCTGGTCCGGGACAGCGTCCAGCCACCGGGGCCGGCGACGACCACCGCGCCGGTGCCGCCGACGCGGACGTTGCCGCTGTTGCGGATCCGGTAGGTGACTGTGAGGTCGGCGCGGCCGATCGGGTTGAGCGGGGTGTCGTAGCCGACGCGTACCGATTCGACAGTCACGGCGGGGCGGACCTCGCCGGCCACACGGAGGTAGACCCGGGCGGCGATCCGCTGGTCGAGCCGGACCCGCTGCCCGTCGGCGGTCACGCCGTCCTGGGCGACCGCGGCGATCACGCCGCCGGTGTGGTCGCCCGGCGTGGCGTTGCGCGGCACCGTGAGGCGGAACGGGATGTCCGCGCGCCTGCCGGGCTGGACGGTCCAGCTTCGCCGCTCGACGCCGATCCAGGCGCCGACGTCGGTGGCGGCCCGGTCGGAGGGCAGCAGCGCGAAGGCGCCGTCGGTGGTGGTGTACGCGTCGGTGCCGTACACCGCGAAGGTGAGCGGTCGGTCACCGAGGTTGGTGACGCCGACGTGGTCGGTGACGCTGTCGCCGGGCGCCAGGTCGTACGTGAAGTAGTTGCGCCCGGTCGGCCCGCCGGGCCCGGACGGCTGGACCGCCCAGCGGACGGCACCGGGGTCGGCGGACGGTGCGGGCCGGGGGGCGGCCTCGCCGGCGGCCGGCGGCCCGAGCAGCACCGCGAGCAGCGCGGCGGCGAGCGCGGCGCCGAACCGCGCGGCCGGGCCGGGCGTGCGCCGCCGCGGGGTGCGGGTGGAGGGCGTGAGGAGGGGCATTCCGTGCTCCGCTGCGAGGTGGTCGCCGGGAGGCGGCTGGTGGGGCACGGGCGACGTGCCCGCGCCCCACCAGGTCCGACCCGGTCGGTGAATCAGGAGAGAGTCAGGGTGAGCGTGGCGACGTAGTCACCCGCCGCGGCGGACGCCGGCACACCGAGGTTGAGCTCGGCGCCGCAGGCGAAGACGCCGTTGCTGGTCCCGGCTCCGGCCGTGCACAGGGCCCGGGCCTCACCGAGACCGGCGCCGGGAGCGGCCACCGCGCCCGGGGTGACGGCACCGGTCGTGCCGCCCAGCGGGTCGTCCACCACGCTCGCCGTCGGCGCCCAGCCGAGGTAGTTCCCGGCGATGACGCCACCGGCGGCGGAGGTGAAGTCGGAGACCTGTCCGACCAGGCTCCAGCCGGTGCCGGCGCCGCGCAGGTCGGCCACCGTGGCCGTGTTCAGCGGCGCCCGGGCGTACTCGCCCTTGCCGACCGGCGGCAGGGCGACTGTCGCGCCGGCGACGCTCAGGCTGAGCGGACCGCCGGTCACGGTGCTGGTGATCCGCTGCTGGGCCGAGTTCCCGCCCGCCCCAGTCCGGGTGAACGTGATCGGGGTGAACGTGTCCTGGCGGCGGTCGGCCGAACCGCGGGCGGCGAACGTGATGACGTAGCACTGCACCTCGGTGCAGTCCACCTCGTCGCCGTTGCGGTCGGTGTAGACGGCGCTGATCGGCAGCGTCGTGGTGAAGCTGCCGTCGGCGGCCATCCGGTCCCGGGCGTCGGTCGGCTCGTTGGTCTTGTTGACCCACTTGGTGACCTGGAGGACGCCGGCGTTGGCCCAGTGCTCGTCGACCTTTGGTCCGAACGAGACGTAGATGCCGGCCCCGTTGTTGAAGTCCGGGTCGAAGCCGGTGCCGCGTACGGTGACAGTCGCGCCGGCGGGGTCGAGGCCCTGGGCCGGGTCGACTGTCACCGCCGGGGTGGCGGGCGCGGTGCCGCCTGCCGTGGTGAACGTGAACGACACCGGGTCCAGCGCCTCACCGGCGGCGTAGAAGCCGTTGAAGGCGCCGGCTCCCACGCTGGTGAGCGCCGCGGCGAGGTTGCTGCCGGTCACCGTGTTCCCGCCGGCGGCGGGACTGCCGGTGAGGGTGGCGACGGTGGCCTGCTTCACCGAGACCGGCTCGGTCATCGTGGTGGCCAGGTCGACGTCCGCCTTCAGCGAGGCGGTGCCGCCGGAGACGGCGACGGTCGGGTTGGCCAGCGTGATGGTCAGCAGGTGCGCCGGGTACGAGAACACCACTGTGCCGCCGTACGTGGCGTTGGTCGTACCGGCGGCGGCGTCGTGCGTGCCGCCGGTCGACGGGAACGTGAACGTGCCGTCGGCGTTGACAGTGGCGCCGTTGCTGACAGCGATCGGCGGGTCCCCGTTGCCGCCCTTGACGTAGTTGCGGAAGCTGGCCTTGAAACCCCAGGTCAGGCTGCCACTGGTGATCTCGGCCTCGGCCGCCGAGGCGGGTCCGGCGCCCACGAGCGCACTCGACACGCCGAGGGCGAGCACCGCCGCCCAGCGCATCGACCGGAGGGCTCCGGCTCTGGATCTGAACATGCTGTTCCTCTCGGGAGGGGAAGCGAAGGCATTAGGTTAGGCAAACCTAAGATGATCGGGTGATCCGCGGAGCGTCCCAAGATCTTCAACCGAACGGACCCCTTGCCACCTGCGCGTTTGCCGCTTAGGTTAGCCAAACCTAAGTTGTTGCCCGGTCGGTGCACCCGGCCGGACCTGTCGTGTGAGGAGCCCGATGCGAGCACGGCGCCGCACCATCCTGACCACCGTTCTGCTCACCGCCGCCGTCGTCGCCACGCCCGCGCCGGCTCACGCCGGCACCGCCACCGGCAGCGGCGGTCAGAAGCTCACCGTCACCCCGAGCACCGGCCTGAGCCGCTCCGGCGCCACCGTGTCCGTCTCCGGGCGCGGCTACGACGTCGACAAGGGCATCTACGTCGCGTACTGCGTCGACAACGGACCGGGCGTGGCGGCCACCCCGTGCGGCGGCGGCGCCGACACCACCGGCAGCCTGGGCGCCTCGCAGTGGATCTCGTCGAACCCGCCCGCCTACGCCGAGGGCCTGCCGAAGCCGTACGGCCCGGGCGGCTCCTTCTCGGTGACGGTCAAGGTGACCCCCACCATCGGCGACGTCGACTGCACCGTCCGGCGCTGCGCGGTCGTCACCCGCGCCGACCACACCCGGGCCTCCGACCGGTCCCAGGACGTACGGGTGCCGGTCACGTTCGCCGCCGGCGCCACGAGCGCCCCGCCGAAGGCCGGTCCGGCGCCGAAGGCGACCACGCCCGCCGCCGCGCCCCGGACCGCCACCGCGCAGGACGCACCGGCCCCGGCCGCCTCCGGCAGCGCGCCGGCCGCAGCGGGGGCGGCAGGGGTGACGGGCGCCGCGACCGGGGCCGGGGCGCCGTCGCAGGCCGCGGCCGGCGACCTCCACGTCACCCGGGTCAGCGACACCTCCGGGGCCGGACGCGGATGGACCGCCGGGGTGGTGGCCGCCGCACTGGCCCTGGCCGTCCTGCTCGGCCTCGGCCGGTGGCGGCGCCGTCGCGGTGCCGGCCGGTGAGCCGCCCGCACCGGCGACCAGGCCGGGGACCGCTCGTCGCGCTGCTCGCGGTGACCATGGCGGCGACCGGCTGCGCCGCGCCGGGCCGATCGGGTACGCCGTCCGCCGCCGGCTGCGGGCCGGTCACCGCCACGGTGGACGACGCCGACGTCGAGCCGGTCCGCCCGGCACCCACACCAGCGCTACCAACCACCGTACGCTCCGGCGACGGCACGACGGTGACTGTGGACGACGTCAGCCGCATCCTCCCGGTGAACCTGCACGGCTCGATCGCCGAGATCGTCTTCGGCCTCGGCCTGGGCGGCAACGTCATCGGGCGGGACACCTCGACCACGTTCCCCGCCGCCGCGCACCTGCCGGTGGTCACCCCGGGCGGGCACGACCTCTCCGCCGAGGCGGTGCTCGACCTCGACCCGAGCGTCGTGCTCGTCGACGACGGCGTCGGACCGCCCGAGGTGCTGCGCCAGCTCCGCGCCGCCGGTGTCCCGGTCGTCCAGGTACGCGCCGAGCCGACCCTCGACGGCGTACCGGCCCACATCCGCGCGGTCGCGGCGGCGCTCGGCGTACCCGGGGCCGGGGAGCGGCTGGTGACCCGCGTGCAGAGCGAGACCGCCGCAGCCCGGCGTACCGCCCCGGCGGGCCGGGCGCCACGGATCGCGTTCCTCTACCTCCGCGGCACCGCCGGGGTGTACCTGATCGGCGGCCGGGGCGCCGGGTCCGACGCGATGATCGAGGCGATCGGCGGCGTCGACGCCGGCAGCGCCGCCGGGCTGTCCAGGTTCCGTCCGCTGACCAGCGAGGGCCTCATCAACGCCGCGCCCGACGTGATCCTGGTGATGAGCGCCGGGCTCGCCTCCGTCGGCGGCGTCGACGGCCTGGTGAAGCTGCCCGGCGTGGCGCAGACGCCCGCCGGGGCGAACCGGCGCGTCGTCGACATGGCCGACGGCACGCTGCTCACCTTCGGCGTCCGCTCCGGCCGGGTCGTCCAGGCGCTGGCCCGCGCCGTCTACTCCTGCGAGGACCCGTCGTGACCACGCTACGGAAGCGGCCCGCGCCCGCCGCCGCCCCGGCGGCAGTCACCGGCGCGCCCCGGTCCCCCGGCCGGCGGGGCACCGTGCTGGTGGCCGGGCTCGGCGTCGCCCTCGTGCTCGTCGCCCTGCTGGCCGCCGGGCGCGGCCAGGTGGCGATCTCCCCCGCCGAGGTGCTCGGCTCCGTGCTGCACCGCCTCGGGCTGGACCTCGGTCCGCTGCCGTCGGCGGCGCAGGGCGAGAACGCGCTCTGGATCGTCCGCTTCCCCCGGGTGCTGCTGGCGGCCGTCGTCGGCGCCGCCCTCGGCTGCGCGGGCGCGGTCATGCAGGGCGTCTTCGGCAACCCGCTCGCCGAGCCCGGCGTCATCGGGGTTTCGGCCGGCGCGGCTGTCGGCGCCGCCCTGGCCATCGTCACCGGCGTCACCGTCCTGGGCGGATGGACCGTGCCGCTCGCCGCCTTCGCCGGCGGCCTCGCCACCACCTACCTGGTGTACGTGCTGGCCCGCTCCGGGGGCCGGACCGAGGTGGTGACGCTGGTCCTGACCGGCGTCGCCGTCAACGCGGTCGCCGGCTCGGTGATCGGGCTGCTCATGTTCGTCACCGACCAGTCCGGCGTGCAGGCCATCGCGTTCTGGAACCTCGGCAGCCTCGCCCAGGCCGGCTGGACGGCCGTGGGTCTCGCCGCGCCGTGCCTGCTCGCCGGGCTCGCCGTCGCCTGCGCCGACGCGCGCCGCCTCGACCTGCTCGCCCTCGGCGAACCCGCCGCCCGGCACCTCGGCGTGAACGTCGAACGCCTGCGGCTGCGGCTGATCGTCGTCACCGCGCTTCTCGGCGCCGCCGCTGTCGCGTTCACCGGCATCATCAGCTTCGTCGGACTGGTCGTGCCGCACCTGATCCGGATGGTCGCCGGACCGGGCCACCGGGTGCTGCTGATCGCCAGCGCACTCGGCGGGGCCGTCGTGGTGATCGGCGCCGACCTCGCGGCGCGTACCCTCGTCGAGCACCAGGAGCTGCCCCTCGGCGTGCTCACCGCGGTCATCGGCGGCCCGGCGTTCTTCTGGCTGCTGCGCCGCACCCGCGACCGGGCCGGAGGCTGGGGATGAGCCTCCCACGTACGCCGCGCCGGTTCGCCGCCGCCCGGCCGCCGCGCCCGGCGCCCGCCGGGCACCTCCGGATCCGGGTGGCCGGGCTGCGCGTCGAGCGCGCCGGCCGGACCGTGCTCGACGGGATCGACCTTCAGGTACGCGCCGGCGAGGTGCACGCCCTGGTCGGGCCGAACGGCGCCGGGAAGTCGACGCTGCTCGGCGCGATCAGCGGTGACGTGCCGGCCGCCGCCGGCCGGATCGAGGTCGACGGGCTGCCCCGCGAGTCGTGGAGCCCGGTGGAGCTGGCCTGGCGCCGCGCCGTGCTCACCCAGCGCAACACGCTGAGCTTCCCGTTCACCGTCGGGGAGGTGGTGCGGATGGGCCGGGCGCCGTGGGCGGGGCGGCCGGAGCGGGAACAGGACGACGCCGTCGTCGCCGACGTGCTCGAACGCTGCGACGTCGCCCGTTTCGCGGCCCGGCCGTACCCCGCGCTGTCCGGCGGCGAGCAGGCCCGCGCCGCGCTGGCCCGGGTCCTGGCGCAGCGGGCCACCACGCTGCTGCTCGACGAGCCGACCGCCGCGCTCGACCTGCGGCACCAGGAACTGGTCATGCGCATCGCCCGGGAGCGGGCCCGCGCCGGGGACGCCGTGGTCGTGGTGCTGCACGACCTGACGCTGACCGGGGCGTACGCGGACACCGTGACCCTGCTCGGCGACGGACGCGTCCGCGCCGCCGGGACACCGCGCGAGGTGCTCACCGCCCCGCTGCTCAGCGAGGTCTACCGGTACGACATCGACGTCGTCCCCCACCCCCGTGACGAGCTGCCGCTGATCGTGCCCCGACGCGGCCGGCCCGAAAGACCGTCAGCCGACGAGGAGAGACAGCAGATGGATACACAGACGTTCGCGGCCCGGCTGCGCGCCGAGACACGCGACGCACACCGGAGCGCCGAGTCCCAGCGGTACGTCTCCGCGCTCACCGCCGGTGAACTCGACGTCGCCGGCTACACCGCGCTCGTCGTCGCGCACCACGGCATCTACGCGGCGCTGGAGGGCGTGGCGGACACGATGCGCGACGACCCGCTGGCCGGCCCGTTCGTCGACGACGCGCTGACCCGGCTGCCCGCGCTCGCCGCCGACCTGCGGTTCCTGCTCGGCCCGCGCTGGCGCGAGGTGATGGAGCCTGTTCCGGCCGCTGTCGCGTACGCCGCGCGGATCACCTCGGCCTGCGCCGGATCGCCCGAGCGGTTCATCGCGCACCACTACATCCGCTATCTCGGCGACCTGTCCGGCGGGCGGCACATCGGGCGCTGCGTGGCCCGGTACTACGGGGTGACCGAGGAGGCCGGGGCGTCGTTCTACACGTTCCCGGGGATCAGCGACCCGAAGTCGTACAAGGACGCCTACCGGGCGAGGCTGGACGCGCTCGCGCTGGACGAGGCCGGCCGCTCCGCGCTGCGCGACGAGGTGCTGGTGGCGTACGAGCACAACATCGCGGTCTTCACCGACCTGGGTCGCCTGGTGGCGGCGAGCGGCCGGCAGGGCGCCGCGTGAGCGCCGGTTTCCCGCCGGAGGTGGTCGCCGCCGTCAGCCGGCACATGAACGACGACCACGCCGGGGACGCGCTGCTGATCTGCCGTACGCTCGGCGGCCGGCCGGACGCCACCGAGGCCCGCACCACCGGCCTGGACGCCGACGGCATCGACTTCGCCGTCACAGTCGGCGGCACGGAGGTCCCGGTGCGCGTCCCGTTCGCCCACCGGCTCACCGAACGGGCGCAGATCCGCCGGGAGGTGGTGCGCATGTACCGGGAGGCCTGCGAGCGGGCCGGCGTACCGCCCCGGCCGGCCGGCTGAGCACCGGGACCGTCCGGGCTGCGGAAACCCGGTCGGCTGCCGCACCGCCGCGGCGTACAGTCCGCCGCATGGCTGTGGACACGAGGCCGGCGGTGCGCGCCGGCCGATTCCGGCTGCTCCCGCTGGGCGTGGTCTTCCTGACCGTCGGTCTGTCCACCGCCGTGGTGCTGCCGTTCCTGTCGCTGTTCCTCGACCGCGAGGTCCACGCCAGTCCGTTACGGGTGACCGTGTTCCTGGTCGTCGCCCCGCTGTCCGGGGTGGTCGCCTCCGCGCTGATCGGCCGGCTGTCGGACCGCCTGCCGATCCGGCGCGCGCTTCTCGTCGGCGCCGCGCTGGCCGGTGTGGTGGGCGCGGGAATGACCGCGTACGTCCGGGACTACTGGATCCTGCTGGGGCTGACCGCGACGGCCACCGCGCTGGCGAACTCGCTGTTCCCGCAGTCGTTCGCGTACACCCGGGCGCTGTTCGACAGGGACGATCCGGGGCGGGCCGCGTTCGGCGTCAGCCTCATGCGTACCGTGTTCTCGCTGGCCTGGGTGGCCGGGCCGGCGCTGGCCGCGGTGCTGCTCGACATCGGCGGCTTCCGCCTGGTCTACGGCATGGCCGCCGTCATGTACGCGCTGGCCGCGCTGGTGGCCGCGTTCCGGCTGGAGGAGCTGCCGCTGCCGACGCGGCCGGTCCCCGGCGATCCGGACGGCGCGGTGCCCGCCCCGCCCGGCGCGTCCCGGCTGCGGCTGGCGCTGACGGCGCTCGCGTTCGTCCTGCTCCAGTGCCCGCTGACGCTCGCCGTGCAGGCGCTGCCGCTGTTCATCGACGCCGAACTGAACGACGACCCCTCCCGCGCCGGGCTGGTGCTGGGCCTGTGCGCGGCGCTGGAGATCCCGCTGATGCTCGGGCTGGGCGCACTGACCGCGCGGGTCCGGCTGCGGCCGCTGATCCTGGTCGGCGGCGCCTGCGGGGTCGCCTACTACGCGACCGCCGCGACGGCGCCGGGCGTGGCGGTCCTGTTGCTCGCGCAGCCGGTGAACGCGCTGTTCATCGCCGCGGTGTCCGGCGTCGGCATCGCCTACGTGCAGGATCTGCTGCCGGGCGAGCCGGGCCGGGCCACCACGCTGTTCACCAACACGTTCCCGATCGGCGCCATGCTCGCCGGGCCGCTGCTCGGGCTCTCCGCGCAGGTCGGCTACCGGTGGGCGTACGGAATGAGCACCGCGCTGTGCGCGGCCGGGCTGCTGGTGCTGCTGCTGACCCGGCCGCACGCGCGGGCCTGACCGGCCCGGCGGTCAGCGGCGCCGCACCAGCACCACGTGGTCGATCAGCTCGCCGGTCCGGCCGTCCGGGCCGGTGGCGGTACGGCGCGCCGCGCCCAGCCGCTCGGTGTCCCAGCCGTCCGGGTCGAGGTTCATCGCGGCCAGGATCTCCTCCGGGCTGGCGAACCGGTGGTGGCCGGTGTCGGGCCCGGCCCAGGGCGGCGGCGCGCCGTGCTCGACGACGAGCAGCCGCCCGCCGGGCGCGACCGCCTCGGCCGCCGGGGGCAGCACCTTCTCCCGGGGCAGGACCAGCGGCGACTGGAAGAACTGCGCGGACACCAGGGCGTACCGGCCGGGCGGGAAGCCCTGGGTCAGGTCGTGCCGGACGGTGGTGATCCGGTCCGCCACCCCGGCCCGCTCGGCCTCCACCGCGAGGCGGTCCAGCGCGACGGACGAGATGTCCACGGCGGTGACCCGCCATCCCTTCGACGCGAGCCACACCGCGTCGCCGCCCTCACCGGAGCCCAGGTCGAGCACGGTGCCGGGCGGCAGCGCGCCGGCGACCTCGGCGAGGACCGGGTTCACCCGGCCGCTCCAGATCCGGTCCCGCTGGCCGTACCGCTCGTCCCAGAACCGGGCCGGGTCGGTGTCCGCCGCCGGTTGCTCGTGGTGGTGCCCCGTCATGTCTGCCTCCTCGCCGCCGGCCGTCTCCCGTCCGGTCACGCCATCGTGCGCCGCCGCCGATCGGACAGCAAGGAACCTTGCCGTTCCGGCAAACGAGCACACCGGACGAGCGGGTGGGGGTGGCGGGCGGGCGGACGCTGCGCTACCGTCGAGAGCAGATACCCCCGGGGGTATATGGATCCGGAAGGAGAACGCCCATGCACGAGGTCGACGTGACCACGTTCGCCACCGCCCACGCCGACGGGGCGACTGTCATCGACGTCCGGGAGACCGCCGAGTACCTCGGCGGACACGTCCCGGGTGCCCGTTGTGTGCCGCTGGGCCACCTGGCCACCCAGATGGCGCAGGTGCCGCGCACCGGCCCCGTCTACGTGATCTGCGAGGCCGGCGGGCGGAGCCGGGTCGGCGCCGAGCTGCTGGAACGCGCCGGCATCAACGCCCTGTCGGTGGCCGGCGGCACCTCCGCCTGGGTGCGCTCGGGCCGCCCGGTCACCGCTGGCAGCCGGCCGTGACCGGCCGGAGACGGCAGCCGCTCCGCGCACCGGCTTCCTCCGCCGCCTGCTCGGCCCTCGCGTCGCCCGGGTCACCCCGGCGGAGGCGGCGGCGCTGTCCGGCGCGGGCGCGCTGCTGCTCGACGTCCGCGAGCCGGCCGAGTGGCGGGCCGGACACGCCCCCGGCGCCCGGCACATCCCGCTCGGCCAGCTCGCGGGCCGGCTGTCCGAGGTGCCGGCGGACCGGCCCGTGGTGACCGTCTGCCGCTCCGGCGCGCGGTCGCGACGGGCAGCCAAGCTGCTCGCCGCGGCAGGCCACGAGGTGCACGACCTGACCGGCGGCATGCGGGCGTGGACGAACGCCGGGCTGGCGGTACGAGCCAAGGGCGGCAGGCCGGGCCACGTGGCCTGAGCAGACGCCCGTCCATCACCAGGAGAAGGAGCACGGCCGATGTTGTTCACCCAGTACTACCTCGACTGCCTGTCCCAGGCCTCGTACCTGATCGCCGACGACCGCACCGGCCGGGCCGTGCTCGTCGACCCGCGCCGGGACATCGACGAGTACCTCACCGACGCCAAGGCGCGCGGCCTGACGATCGAGGGGGTCGTCAACACCCACTTCCACGCCGACTTCCTCGCCGGGCACCTGGAGGTGGCCGCCGCGACCGGCGCGTGGATCGGCTACGGGAGCCGGGCCGAGACCGAGTACCCGAGCCGCAAGCTCGCCGACGGCGAACGGATCAGCCTCGGCGACGTGACGCTGGAGATCATGGAGACCCCGGGCCACACGCCCGAGTCGATCAGCATCCTGGTCTACGAGCGCGCCGACGACCCGGTCCCGTACGGCGTGCTGACCGGCGACGCGCTGTTCATCGGCGACGTGGGCCGGCCCGACCTGCTCGCCTCGTTCGGCGTGACCGCCGAGGAACTCGGCCGCATGCTCTACGACAGCGTGCAGCACAAGCTGATGGGCCTGCCCGACGAGGTGCGCGTCTTCCCCGCCCACGGCGCCGGCTCGGCCTGCGGCAAGAACCTGTCCACCGAGCGGCAGTCCACCATCGGCGAGCAGCGCCGCACCAACTACGCCTGCGCGCCGATGAGCGAGGAGCGCTTCCTCGCCCTGGTCACCGGCGGGCAGCCGGCCGCGCCGGGTTACTTCGCCTTCGACGCGGTGCTCAACCGCAAGGCGCGTGAGCTGTTCGACCACGCCCGGCCGGCCCGCCCACTCACCCCGGCCGAGTTCCTGGCCGCCCGGGCCGACGGCGCCGTCGTGGTCGACGCCCGCGACCCGCAGGAGTACGCGACCGGGCACCTGCGCGGCGCGCTCAACGTCCCGGCCGACGGCCGGTTCGCCGAGACCGCCGGCAGTGTCGTGGCGCCCGACCGGCCGGTGCTCGTGGTGGCCCCGCAGGACCGGGAGGAGGAGATCGTCGTCCGCCTCGCCCGGATCGGCTTCGACCGGGTGATCGGCTACCTGCGCGAACCCGAGGGCGCCTTCCTGGAGATGGTCGCCGAGATGACCCGGGCCAGCCGGGTCACCGCCACCGAGCTGCGCGCGGCCCTCGACGGTCCGGACGCGCCGGTGGTGCTGGACGTCCGCAACGCCGGCGAGCGGGAGCAGGGCGCGGTGGACGGCTCCCGGCACATCCCGCTGGCCGAGCTGACCCACCGCCTCGGCGAGGTGCCCACCGACCGCCCCGTCGTCGTGCACTGCGCCGGCGGCTACCGCTCCTCGGTGGCCGCCAGCCTGCTGCGCAACGCCGGTCACGCCGACGTGTCCGACCTGCTCGGCGGCTACGGCGCCTGGCAGGGCCTGCACGCCGCCGCGTGACCCACCGGTCCGGCCCGGGTTGGGGCCACCTCCCCCGCCCGGCCCGGACCGTCCGATCGCGCCGCCAGGATTAGCACTCCCCTCGCATGGGCAGACATTTGTCATCGGACACGCGAACGAGGGAGCTGACGGCATGGCGAAGGGCGACATCGACACCTACCAGCAGGACGGGCAGTGGAAGAACCGCCCGGAGGGCAACGAGCGCGCGACCAGCCGCCACGACACCAAGGCGGAGGCCGAGGCGGCCGGCCGGGAGATGGCGGCCGAGCGCGGCGCCGAGCACGTGATCAAGAAGCAGGACGGCACGATCGGCGAGAAGAACACGTACCCCCGCAGCCGCGACCCCCGGGAGATCCCGGGCTGAGCACGCAGCGCAGGCGATATACGGCGCCGGACCCGAGCGGGTCCGGCGCCGTATCGCATACCGGCAGGTAGTGAGTGGCTGGCTAAAAACTTTTGTTCGGTTCCTACAACGGTCCCCGCTCAGGCTTCGGCCGTTACGACATGGCGCCGCCCGCGCATAGGCGGAAAGGTGAGGCGAGCCGGGGGCATCGCCGCGCCCGGCGCGCCACCGTGGGTCAACCGAAGGGGACGGTCACGTGTTCACCCGTGTCGCCATCGTCAACCGTGGTGAGGCCGCGATGCGGCTCATCCACGCGGTCCGGGAACTGGCCGCGGAGACCGGCAGCCGGATCGAGACCGTCGCGCTGTACACCGACGTCGACCGTACCGCCACCTTCGTCCGCGAGGCGGACGTCGCCTACGACCTGGGCCCCGCGTCGGCCCGCCCGTACCTCGACCTCAAGGCCCTGGAGCGCGCGCTGGTCGAGACCGGCGCGGACGCCGCGTGGGTGGGCTGGGGTTTCGTGGCCGAGGACCCGGCGTTCGCCGAACTGTGCGAGAAGATCGGCGTGACGTTCGTCGGACCGAGCCCGGACGCCATGCGCAAGCTCGGCGACAAGATCGGCGCGAAGCTGATCGCCGAGGAGGTCGGCGTGCCGGTCGCGCCGTGGAGCCGCGGCGCGGTGGAGAGCCTGGACGACGCGCTGCGCGCGGCGGCCTCGATCGGCTACCCGCTGATGCTCAAGGCGACCGCCGGTGGCGGCGGGCGCGGCATCCGGGTGATCCGCAGCGACGCCGAGCTGGCCGACGCCTACGAGCGCACCAGCCAGGAGGCGGCTCGCGCGTTCGGCAGCGGCGTGGTGTTCCTGGAGCGCCTGGTCACCGGCGCCCGGCACGTCGAGGTCCAGGTGATCGCCGATGGACAGGGCACCGCGTGGGCGCTCGGCGTACGGGACTGCTCGGTGCAGCGGCGCAACCAGAAGGTGATCGAGGAGTCCGCGTCGCCGGTGCTGAGCCCCGAGCAGACCGCGGAGCTGAAGGCGTCGGCGGAGCGGCTGGCGGTCGCCGTCGGCTACCGGGGCGCGGCCACAGTCGAGTTCCTCTACCACCCGGGCGACCGGCTGTTCGCGTTCCTGGAGGTCAACACGCGCCTGCAGGTCGAGCACCCGATCACCGAGTCCACCACCGGGTTCGACCTGGTCAAGGCGCAGCTGCACGTGGCCGGCGGCGGCCGGCTCACCGGCGAGCCGCCGGTCGAGCGCGGCCACGCGATCGAGGCCCGGCTCAACGCCGAGGACCCGGACCGCGACTTCGCACCCTCCCCCGGCCGGATCACCCGGCTCGACCTGCCCGCCGGGCCGGGTATCCGGGTCGACACCGGGGTCAGCGAGGGCGACACCATCCCGGCCGACTTCGACTCCATGATCGCGAAGATCATCGCGTACGGCCGGGACCGGGACGAGGCGCTGGGCCGCCTGCGCCGGGCGATGGCGAACACCATTGTGGTCATCGCCGGCGGCGCGACGAACAAGAGCTTCGTGCTCGACCTGCTCGACCAGCCCGAGGTGATCGACGCCAGCGCGGACACCGGCTGGATCGACCGGGTGCGCGGCGAGGGCCGCCTGGTCGCGCACCGGCACTCCGCCGTCGCGCTGGCGGCAGCCGCGATCGAGGCGTACGAGGAGGACGAGACCGCCGAACGGCAGCGGCTGCTGTCCACCGCGGCCGGTGGACGCCCGCAGGTGCAGCACCGCAGCGGCCGGCCGCTGGACCTGAAGCTGCGCGGCGTGACCTACCGGATGCGGGTGGCCCGGGTCGGCGCGCACCGGTTCCGGGTCGGTGTCGAGGCCGGTGGCGACGTGCGCACCGCCGACGTCGAGCTGGACCGCTTCGACCGGCACACCGGTCAGATCGCCGTCAACGGCGCCCGGTTCCGCCTGCTCACCGACACCCACGGCCCGGTGCACCTGGTCGAGGTGGACGGCGTGACGCACCGGGTCAGCCGCGACGAGGGCGGCGTGCTGCGCTCCCCCATGCCGGCGCTGGTGGTCGCCACGCCGCTTCAGGTCGGCGCGGAGGTCGAGGCCGGCGCGCCGGTGCTGGTGCTGGAGGCGATGAAGATGGAGACGGTGCTGCGGGCGCCGTTCCGGGCCCGCCTCAAGGAGTCGTCGGTGGCGGTGGGCACCCAGGTGGAGGCCGGGGCGCCGCTGCTGCGCCTGGAGCCGGTCGCGGAGGACGACGCCGAGGCGGCCGCCGGGCCGGCCGGACCGGCTGTCGAGCTGGACCTGCCCACCGCGCCCGCCGACGTGCCCGCGCGGTCCCGCGCCGAACGCGGCCAGGAGGACCTCTGCTCGCTGCTGCTCGGCTACGACGTGGACCCGCACGACGAGCGCCGGGTGCTCGACGACTACCTGGACGCGCGGCGGGCGGCCACGGAGGCCGGGCACCGGCCGCTGGCCGAGGAACTGGAACTGGTGAACGTCTTCGCCGACCTGGCCGAGCTGAGCCGTAACCGGCCCGGCGGCGACGACGGGCCGGGCGGGCACGTGCACAGCGCCCGCGAGTACTTCCACACCTACCTGCAGAGCCTCGACGTCGAGCGGGCCGGTTCCCCGGAGTCGTTCCGGGCCCGCCTGGCCAAGGCGCTCGCCCACTACGGCGTCACCGAGCTGGACCGCTCGCCCGAGCTGGAGGCCGCGGTCTTCCGGATCTTCCTGGCCCAGCAGCGGGCCGCCGCGGACGCCGCGGTGATCGCCGCGCTGCTGCGCTCCTGGCTGCGCGAGCCGCCGCCGGACGAGGCGCTGCGCGAGCCGGCCGGTCTCACGCTGGAACGCCTCGTCGCGGCCACCCAGGTCCGCTTCCCGGTGGTCGCCGACCTGGCCCGGGGCGTGGTGTTCGCCTGGTTCGCCCAGCCGCTGCTGCGCCGCAACCGGGCCCGCGTCTACGCCCAGGTCCGCACCCACCTGCGGCACCTCGACGCGCAGCCGGACGCGCCGGACCGCGCCGGGCGGATCGCCGAGATGGTGCGCAGCACCGAGCCGCTGGTCCGGCTGCTCGGTCAGCGCCTGGTCCGCAACGACCTGGACAACGCGGCCATGCTGGAGGTGCTGACCCGCCGGTACTACGGCAACAAGGCGCTCACCGAGGTCCGCACCCGCACCGCCGGTGGCTGCACGTTCGTGGTGGCCGGGCGGGACGGGTCGAGTGTCGTCTCGGCCGCCGTCCGCTTCGACGCGCTCGGCGACGCGCTGCGCGGCCTGGCCGAGGTGGCCCGGGACTGCGAGGCCGTCGACGCGGACGTCTACCTGGCCTGGGAGAACCAGCCCGAGGACCTGGACGCCGCCGCCGCCGCGCTGCTGGACGTGGTGAACGCACACCCGCTGCCGCAGCAGGTACGCCGCCTCACCACCACCGTCGCCGGGCGCGGCGGCGCGGTGATGCACCACCACGTCACGTTCCGTCCGGCCGAGGGCGGCGGGATGGCCGAGGAGCGGCTGATCCGCGGCCTGCACCCGTACATCGCGCAGCGGATGCAACTGGAACGGCTGCGCGAGTTCGACCTGACCCGGCTGCCCTCGCTGGACGAGGAGGTCTACCTGTTCCAGGCGGTCGCCCGGCAGAACCCGTCCGACCAGCGGCTGGTCGCGTTCGCGCAGGTACGTGACCTGACCGAGCTGCGGGAGCAGGACGGCCGCCTGGTGGCGCTGCCGACCACCGAGGACACGGTGACGGCCTGCATCGACTCGATCCGCCGGGCGCAGTCGCGGCGGCCGTCGAAGTCGCGGTTCCCGACCAACCGGATCGTCGTCTACGTGTGGCCGCCGAGCGAGCTGACCCGCGAGGAGATGGAGCTGATCGCCGGCCGGGTACGCCCGACCACCGTGGGCGCCGAGCTGGAGGAGATCCTGTTCATCGCCCGGCAGCGCGACCGGCGTACCGGCGAGCTGACGAAGGTCGGCGTGCGGATCACGTTCGACGCCACAGGGCACGCGCAGCTGACAGTGGGCGAGCCGCCGTCCGAGCCGGTCGAGCCGCTTGACGACTACCGGTTGAAGGTGCTGCGGGCGGCCGGCCGCAACACGGTGTACCCGTACGAGCTGACCGGCCTGCTGGGCGACTTCGTCGAGCACGACCTGGACGCCGGTCACGCGCTGGTGCCGGTGGACCGGCCGAAGGGCCGCAACACCGCGGCGATCGTGGCCGGTGTGGTGACCACGCCGACACCGCGGCATCCGCAGGGCGTGACCCGGGTGGTGCTGCTCGGCGACCCGACCAAGTCCCTCGGCGCGCTGTCCGAGCCGGAGTGCCGGCGGGTGATCGCCGCGCTGGACCTCGCGCAGCGGATGGGCGTGCCGCTGGAGTGGTACGCGTTGAGCGCCGGCGCCCGCATCTCGATGACCTCCGGCACCGAGAACATGGACTGGGTGGCCGCGGCGCTCAAGCGCATCGTCGAGTTCACCCAGGACGGCGGTGAGATCAACATCGTGGTGGCGGGCATCAACGTCGGCGCCCAGCCGTACTGGAACGCCGAGGCGACGATGCTCATGCACACCAAGGGCGTGCTGGTCATGACGCCGGACTCGGCGATGGTGCTCACCGGCAAGCAGTCGCTCGACTTCTCCGGCGGTGTCTCGGCCGAGGACAACTTCGGCATCGGCGGCTACGACCGGGTGATGGGCCCGAACGGGCAGGCGCAGTACTGGGCGCCGAGCCTGCCGGCCGCGCGGGACGTGCTGATGGCGCACTACGACCACACGTACGTCGCGCCGGGCGAGGACGCGCCGCGCCGGGCCGTCACGATGGACCCGGTGGACCGGGACATCTGCGGCTACCCGCACGCGGTGGCCGGCAGCGACTTCGCCACGGTGGGCGAGATCTTCTCCGCCACCGCGAACCCGGACCGGAAGAAGCCGTTCGACATCCGTACCGTGATGCGGGCGCTCGCCGACCAGGACCACCCGGTGCTGGAGCGGTGGGCCGGCATGGCCGACGCGGAGACGGCTGTGGTGCAGGACGTGCACCTCGGCGGCATCCCGGTGTGCCTGCTCGGCATCGAGTCCCGCTCGGTGCCCCGGCACGGCTTCCCGCCCACCGACGGCCCGGACACGTACACCGCGGGCACGCTGTTCCCGCGCTCGTCGAAGAAGGCCGCGCGGGCGATCAACGCGGCCAGCGGCAACCGGCCGCTGGTCGTGCTCGCCAACCTCTCCGGCTTCGACGGTTCGCCCGAGTCGATGCGCAAGCTGCAACTGGAGTACGGCGCGGAGATCGGCCGGGCGATCGTCAACTTCCGCGGCCCGATCGTGTTCTGCGTGATCTCGCGCTACCACGGCGGCGCGTTCGTGGTGTTCTCCAAGGCACTCAACCCGGACATGACGGTGCTGGCGATCGAGGGGTCGTTCGCCTCGGTGCTCGGTGGCGCGCCCGCCGCCGCCGTGGTGTTCGCCGGCGAGGTCGCCGCCCGTACGGCCGCCGATCCCCGGGTACGCGACCTGGAGGCGAAGGTCACCGCCGCGGCCGGCACCGAGCGGGCGGCGCTCACCGCCGAGCTGGACGAGCTGCGCTCGTCGGTGCGGGCGGAGAAGCTGGGCGAGGTGGCCGCCGAGTTCGACCGGGTGCACAGCATCCAGCGGGCGGTCGAGGTCGGTTCGGTCGACGCGGTGATCCGCGCCGCCGAGCTGCGTCCCCGCGTCATCGAGGCGATCGAGGCGCGCCTGCGCTGACACGTTGCACCGCCGGGCGGCGGGCGGGCCTTCGGGTCCGCCCGCCGTTTCGCGTGCGCCGGTCCTTGACGGGCCTGCCGCCGCATGGTGTGCTCAATCGGTAATGGAAACCGTGTTCGTTAGCGATGACGGAGGACCCATGTCGCTCACCGTTCCGCCCGCCCTGCTGCACGCCGCCGAGACCGGTCCCGTGGACGAGGAGGCGTTCGTCGCCTGCGTCCGCGACTCCCTGCCGTACGCCTGGGAGACGGTCAGCCGGGTGGCCGCCGACCTGGCCGCGTCCGACGCCGAGTTCGCCGACAACGTGGTGCCGCCGCCGGGCGACGCCGAGCGCGGGCAACTGCTGCGCGCGATGGCCAGCGACGCGATCCGCGCCGGCCTGGAACGGCACTTCGGGGTGACGTTGGCGTTCCAGAACTGCCACCGGGTGGCGGCGTTCCGCCCCGGCGCGGCCGGCTCCGAGGCGTACCGCCGGTTCACCTCCAGCCGCGGCCAGTTGCTGAACCAGTCACCGGCACTGCGCAACTGCTGACGGCGACGCGCCGCGGGCGGGTCACCGCCCGCGGCGGCTCAGGCGGCGCAGCGGTCGCAGGTGCCGAAGATCTCCAGGGTGTGCCCGACGTCGGTGAAGCCGTGCTGCGCGGCGACCTGGTCGGCCCACCGCTCCACGGCCGGGCCGGCCACCTCCACGGCCCGGCCGCAGCGGCGGCAGACCAGGTGGTGGTGATGGCGGCTCTGGCTGCACCGCCGGTAGAGGTGCTCGCCGCCGGGCAGCCGCGCCGAGTCGATCTCGCCGTTGTCGACGAGCATCTGGAGCGTCCGGTACACCGTGGTGAGGCCGACCTTCGCCTGCCGCTGGACGAGCATCTGGTGCAGCTGCTGCGCGCTGTGGAAGCCGTCCAACTCCCGCAGCAGCGCCAGCACCTCGGCGCGCTGACGGGTGTTGCGGGTCGCCCCGGTCGTCGCCTGGGTCACCGTCGCCTCCCTCGTCCGGGCGCCCGCCCGGCACCCTCGTCCGGCCGCGGCCGCGCCCGGCGCGCCACGTGACACCCGGAACCATTATGCCTTCCGGGCGCACCGCCGATCCCGGGTCCGTGACGGCCCGCCGCCCGGGGTGTGACATGCCCGACCGCCCCGGCCGGAACTATCCGGCGTACCGCGCCGACAAACGGTACGAACACCGGATCTTCGAGGGGACGACGTCATGCCCAGCACCACCAGCCGCCGGTTCCTGCGCGCGGCGGCCCTGATCGGCGCCGCCGTGCTCGCCGCGTCGGTCACCGCCTGCGGATCCTCCGGCACGCCGTCCGCCGCCACGTCGGCGTCGGCCTCGGCGTCCGCCTCGGCGTCGGCGGCGGCGAGCGCGGCGGCGGGCGTGCTCACCGTCCGCGACCCGTGGGTGAAGGCCGCCGACAAGGGCATGACCGCCGCGTTCGCCACGCTCGCCAACGACGGCGACACCGACGTCACGATCACCGGCGTGACCACCGACGTGTCCCGGGCCGAGATCCACGAGATGGCCATGACCGACGGGAAGATGGCGATGCGGCTGAAGCAGGGCGGCGTCGTGGTCGCCGCCCGCTCCCAGGCCGCCCTGGAACCCGGCGGCGACCACCTGATGCTGATGGACCTGACCCGCCCGGTGCGCCCCGGCGACCAGCTCGACATCACGCTCACCTTCGCCGACGGCCGTACCCAGACGTTCACCGCCGTGGCGAAGCCGTTCACCGGCGCCCAGGAGAGCTACGCGCCCGGCCACGGCCCGAGCCCGGCGTCATGACCGGCAGGCGGGTGAGCCGGCGCGGCCTGCTCACCGGAGGCGCGATGGCCGCCGGGGGCGCGCTGGCCGGCGCCGGCGCCCTCACCGCCGTCCGTTCCGGCACTCCCGGGGTACGCCCCGGCGACGCCGTCCCGGTGGCTCAGGTCGGCAGCGCGGTCGAGCCGTTCCACGGCGTCCGGCAGTCCGGGGTCACCACCGACCCGCAGGCGCACGCGGCGTTCGTCGCGTTCACGCTGCGCCCCGGCACCGACCGGGCGGCGCTCGGGCGGATGCTGCGGCTGCTCTCCGACGACGCGGCCCGGCTCACCCAGGGCCGCCCCGCGCTGGCCGACACCGAGCCGGAACTGAGCCTCCTGCCGGCCCGGCTGACCGTCACGTTCGGCTTCGGCCCCGGGCTCTACGCCGCCGCCGGGCTCGACGACCGGCGGCCCGCCTCGGTGGCCGAGCTACCCGCGTTCGGCATCGACCGCCTGCAACCCCGCTGGTCCGGCGGGGACCTGCTGCTCCAGATCTGCGCCGACGACCCGCTCACAGTCGCCCACGCCCAGCGGGTCCTGGTCAAGGACAGCCGTCCGTTCGCCGCCGTCCGCTGGGTGCAGCAGGGCTTCCGCCGGGCGGCCGGCGCCGAGCCGGGGCGTACCCAGCGCAACCTGTTCGGGCAGCTCGACGGCACCGCCAACCCCAAGCCCGGCACGCCCGCGGACACCGCGGTGTGGGTGACCGACGGACCGGACTGGTTGCGGGACTCGACCACGCTCGTGGTGCGGCGGATCAGCATGAACCTGGAGACCTGGGACCTGCTGGGCCGCGCCGACCGGGAACTCGCCGTGGGGCGGCGCATCGACACCGGCGCGCCGCTGACCGGCCGGGCCGAACACGACGAGCCGGACTTCGCCGCGCTCGGCCCGGACGGGCTCACCGTGATCCCCGACTTCTCGCACCTGACCCGCGCCCGCGTCACCGACGACCGGCAGAAGATCCTGCGCCGGCCGTACAACTACGACGGCGTGCCGACCCCGGAGGGGACCGCGGACAGCGGGCTCGTCTTCGCCTCGTACCAGGCCGACATCGCCCGGCAGTTCCTGCCCGTCCAGCGCCGGCTCGCCGAGCGCGACCTGCTCAACGAGTGGACCACCCCGATCGGCTCCGCCGTGTTCGCCGTACCGCCCGGCTGCCCCGAGGGCGGCTGGATCGGCTCGCAACTGCTCGGCTGACCACCACAGGAAGGCGCGTCATGCGTACCCGTTCCGTCACCGCGCTGCTCGCCGCGGCCCTCACCGCGCTGCTGCTGGTCCCGGCCACGCCCGCGGCGGCCCACAACTCGCTCCAGGAGGCCACCCCGGCGCGCGACGCCCGGCTCACCGCCGCGCCCACGCAGGTCACGCTGCGGTTCCTGCAGGGGCTGAACCCCTCCTTCACCACCATCACGGTCAGCGACGCGGCCCAGCGCACGGTGCCCACCTCCGCACCGGCGGTGGACGGCGCCACCGGCACGGTGACGATCGACGAGCCGCTGGGCAACGGCACCTACACCGTCGCGTACCGGGTGGTCTCCCGCGACGGCCACCCGGTCCAGGGTTCGTACCGCTTCACAGTGGCCGACCCGGCGGCGCCCGCACCGTCGGCTCCCGCGTCGGCGGCTCCCACGCCGACGGCGGTTGCCGCGTCGGCCGGCGTGGACGGCGCGGACGAGCCGGATGCCTCGGGCGCGCGGTCCGGCGACGACGGCCCGCCGGTCGCGCTGCTGGCGGGTGGGGCGGTCGCCGGGCTGCTCGTGATCACCGGAATCGTGCTGCTGGTCGCACGCCGGGCGCGCGCTCGCCGAACGGACCACTGACGACCGGACCTCGCACGGCGGGGCCGGGCCACGGGTGAGGGGCCGCTACCGCCTCAGCGGGCGGGCGGCGGGCCGACGCTGCGGCGCGGCACCAGCGTCGGCGCGATCGTCTGCCGCAGCGGCCCGACGGTCTGCGACTCGATCTGGGCCAGGAGCAGGTCCAGGCTCGCCGCGGCGACAGCGCCGAAGTCCGGCCGGACGGTGGTCAGCGGCGGGATGAAGTACGCCGCCTCGGGCACGTCGTCGAACCCGACCACGCTGATGTCGTCGGGAACCCGGCGGCCGTGCTCGTGCAGCGCCCGCAGCACGCCCAGCGCCAGGTGGTCGTTGGCGGTGAAGACGGCGGTGACCTCCGGCATCCGGGCCAGCATCTGCCCACACCGGTAGCCCGCCGCCGCCGACCAGTCGGCCGGGACCAGCGGCGGGATCTCGGCTCCCGCCTGCCGCAGCGCCTCGCGCCACCCCTCGATGCGGCCGGCGCTGTCGAACCAGTCCGACGGGCCGGACACGTGCCACACCGTGCGATGCCCGGCGGCGAGGAGGTGCTCGGTGGCGGCCCGGGCGCCGGCGACCTGGTCGACTGTGACCAGCGGGATCGGTCGCCGCGGGTCGCCGTCGACAGTCACCAGCGGTACGTCCTGGGGCAGCCGTTCCAGCGCCTCCCCGGCGGACTCGACCGGGGCGATCACCACGATGCCGGCGACCCGGTGTGCCAGGTGCCGTTCCACGGCGGCCGAGATGGAGCGGTGGTCGAGGTCGCGGACGCTGCCGACGCTCACCGCGAAGCCGGCCTCGGCGGCGGTCTGCTCCAGCGCCGCGAGCAGCGACGCCGGGCCGTAGAGCGTGGTGTTCTGCGCGACCACGCCGATCACCTGGGACCGGCCGGTCACCAGCGCGCGGGCCGCGCGGTTGGGCCGGTAGCCGAGTTCGGTGATGGCGGCCTGCACCCGTAACCGGGTCTGCTCACGCACGTTGGGATGCCCGTTGAGAACCCGGGAGACCGTCTGGTGCGACACCCCGGCGAGGCGGGCCACGTCCGTCATCGCAGGACCGCGCACGGCCACCTCACTTTCGCCACTGCCCGCGGCCACACCCGGTCGATCTCGACCGGACCGTCCCGGGTGGCGACAGTCTACGCCAGCGGTCCCATCGGTATCGGCACCGTTGATCGCCCGTTCCCGCCGTGGCGGGGCGATATCGGGGAATCGACAGGCGGCTCATTCCCTTCCGTTACGCAGTGGCACGAACAGGCAGCTCGGAGCGGGTGGAATTGCGCCCGGGGTGCGGCATTTCCGGCGATTGCCGGAGCCGCACCCCGGGTTGTCGAAGATGTGTCAACGGCCGCGAATGGTGACCGTTGTCACGGTGTCGTCAGGGAGAACTGCCGCACCGTCACCGCGCCGCCGAGGGATTGGGTGGCGTAGTTGAAGAAGCCGAACCGGTAGCCCATGAAGAACTGCCATGCGTTGTTGAGCGTCAGCGCGTTACCGAGCGACACGAAGTTCACCCCGTCGGTGCTGTAGGAGAACCGCGCCTGCCGGCCCGAGCCGGGCCGGATGTCGGCGTTCACCCGCAGCCAGATCCGCCCGCCGGACACCGCCGCACTGGCGATCTCCGTCCCGGTGCTCGTGGTGTTCCAGTTCGAGCCCGTGGTCAGGCCGTTCGTCATCACCACGCGGGTGGCGCCGTTGTCCCGCCGTACGCCGATCCAGGCCGAGCTGTCCCGCAGCATCGCCAGGCCGGCCCGGTCACCGTCGCGCATGGTCGAGTAGTCCAGCTCGATCGTGCCGGTCGAGGTCGGACCCTGGATGCGGTGGGTGAGCGTGTTGCGGGCCCGGTACAGGTCGTTCGTGACGGTGGCGGTCTGCAACCGCAGGCCGTTGTTCACCGACCATCTGCTGTTGTCCGGGTTGTGGTTCCACTCGTACTGCACGCCGAGCGTGGTGCCGGAGAACGTGTCGGTGCCGGTGAGCGGCTTGACCGGGCGGGTCGGCAGCGGGTTGGGGTAGCTCGCGCCCCAGGCGCCGTTGACGGTCTGCACCTGCGGCCAGCCGTCGGAGGTCCAGGTGATCGGCGCCAGCGTCGGCATCCGGCCGCCCGGGTACGCGTCGGTGAACGCCATGTAGTACCAGGCGCCCGTCTGCGTCTGCACCAGCCCGCCCTGGTGCGGCACGCCGCCACCGGAGATCGGGCCGGGCAGGTTGAGCAGCACCTGCCGCTGCTCGTACGGGCCGAACGGGCCGTTCGTGGACTTCGACACGTACTGGCCGTTGGCCGGCCGGGTCAGCCAGATGTAGTACGCGCCGTTGCGCTTGTAGAAGCGCGCGCCCTCCAGCGTGCCGATGCTCGACGGCGTCTGGTAGACCTGCTGGGCCCGGACCTGGCTGCGCCCGTCGGCGGAGAGCTGGGCCACGCTGATCGTGCCGTTGCCGTACGCGACGTACATGGTGTCGTTGTCGTCGATCAGCATGCCGGCGTCGTAGTAGCAGTTGGGGATGGTGGTCAGGCGGTTCCACGCGCCGTCCACGGCGGTGGCGGTGTAGATGTGGGTCTGCGCGAAGTCGATGCACCCGGCCCAGTAGAACGTGCGGTTGCTCGGCCGGTAGTTCAGCGTCGACGCCCAGATGCCGTCCACGTACGCCTGCTCGCTGGCGCTCAGGTCGTACTTGGTGCCGAACTCCAGCCGTGGCACCGAGTGCCCGGCGAACTCCCAGTTCACCAGGTCCCAGGAACGCAGCACCGGCGCGCCGGGCGAGTAGTGCATGGTGGAGGCGGACATGTAGTAGACGTCGCCCACCCGGATGATGTCGACGTCGGCGAAGTCCTGCCAGACGGCCGGGTTGGTGAAGCTGCCGCCCGGGTTGCCCGGGTTGCCGGGGTTGTCGCCGACGCGGACGAGCTGCCACTGCTGGTTCGCGCCGTTCCAGTCGTCGTACTGGACGATGTTACCGCCGTCGGCGGTGGAGGCGTTCTGCACCTCCATCACCTTGTTCGAGTTCCGGTTGATCAGCCGGACGTACCCGCTGTCGGAGTCGGCCAGCCGGAACTGCTGGTTGGTGCCGCCGTGGTCCGTCCACTGCACCACCGCCACGCCGTTGGCTGTGGACGCGCCGGTCACGTCCAGCACCTTGCCGGAGTGCCGGGACCGCAGCCGGTAGTAGCCACCGCTGGAGTCCACGAACTGCCACTGCTGCCAGGCGCCGTCGTTGCGCGTCCACTGGGTGATCCGCGCCCCGTCGTTCGTCGCCTGGTTGTACAGGTCCAGCGCCTTGCCGCTGTTGCGGTTCACCAGCACGTAGTAGGCGCTGGTGTCCACTGTGGCAGCCGATACCGGCGCGGGCACGGCGCCCACCACCACGCCGCCGACAAGCAGTGCCACCACCCCGGCCAGCAACCGGGACAGGCGTCCACGTCCACGGGACAGTCGAGCCGTCACCACGATCCTCCTTCGTCGACCGGAGCCCGGGCACGGCAGTACGCTCCGACGACGGCAGCGTTATCGCTAACAGCGATGCCCACCCAGGCGGGAGTCGGATCCCTGGCAACTGCGGCGCAGATCGCGCCCGGAACGGCCCGCGAGCGGTGCCGGTGACCCTATCCATCGACTGTGAGCGATAACATGCCGTTCGTCAAGGCGTAACACGGACCCCGCCGCACGGGCGGCCCGAGGCGGCCCGTGGCGGCTCAGAAACCCCGGGCGAGCCGGTAGTACGCCTGGTTCCAGCGCAGCTCGTCCGCGAAGCGGTGGGGGCGCGTCTCGGCGTCGATGACCACCAGCTCGGTCCGGGCCATCGCGGCCAGGTCGCGCAGCTCCTCCATGCCGACGGCCTGGGAGAGGACGGTGTGGTGCGGCCCGCCCGCGGTGATCCACGCCTCCGCCGAGCCGGCCAGGTCGGGCTGCGGACGCCACACCGCGCGCGCCACCGGCAGCCGGCGCAGCGGGTGCGGCGGCGGCACCACGTCCACCGCGTTGGCGACCAGCCGGAACCGCTCCCCCATGTCCACCATGCCCAGCACGACCGCCGGGCCGGGCGCGGCGTCGAAGACCAGGCGTACCGGGTCCTCCCGCCCGCCGATGCTCAGCGGGTGCACCTCCGCGCTGGGTACGTCGGCGGCGATGCTCGGGCACACCTCCAGCATGTGCGCGCCGAGGATCAGCTCCTGACCGAACGTCAGGTCGTAGGTGTAGTCCTCCATGAACGAGGTGCCGCCCGGCACGCCGACGGCCATCGCCTTGAGCGTGTGCACCAGCACCGAGGTCTTCCAGTCCCCCTCGCCGCCGAAGCCGTAGCCGTCGGCCATCAGGCGCTGCACCGCGATCCCGGGGAGCTGGCGCAGTCCGCCGAGGTCCTCGAAGTTCGTGGTGAACGCCCGGAAACCGCCGGCGTCGAGGAAGGCACGCAGGCCCAGCTCCTGGCGCGCCGCGTACCGCAGCGAGTCGTGCCGGTCCCCGCCGGGCCGCAGCTCGGACGCGACGCGGAAGGTGTCGTCGTACTCCTTGACCAGGTCGTCGACCTGCGCGTCGGGCACCTGGTCGACGGCGGCGACCAGGTCGTTGACGCCGTAGGTGTTGACCGAGACGCCGAAGCGCAGCTCCGCCTCGACCTTGTCCCCCTCGGTGACCGCGACGTCGCGCATGTTGTCGCCGAAGCGGGCCAGCCGCAGCGTCCGCACCGCCGACCAGCCGATCGCGGCGCGGGCCCAGGCCGCGACCCGCCCGACGACCCGGGGGTCGGTGACGTGCCCGGCGACGGTCTTGCGCGCCACCCCGAGCCGGGTCTGGATGAACCCGAACTCCCGGTCGCCGTGCGCGGCCTGGTTGAGGTTCATGAAGTCCATGTCGATGTCGTCCCACGGCAGCGCCACGTTGGCCTGCGTGTGCAGGTGCAGCAGCGGCGTGCGCAGCGCGTCCAGCCCGGAGATCCACATCTTGGCCGGGGAGAACGTGTGCATCCAGGCGATCACCCCGACCGCGCCCTGCGCGGCCGCGTCCCGGCAGGCGGCGAGGATGTCCGCGCTGGAGGTGAGGACCGGCTTCCAGACCACGCGTACGGGGATGTCCGGCGACTCGTCCAGGCGCGCGGCGATCTGCCGGGACTGCTCGGCGACCTGCCGCAGGGTGTCCTCGCCGTAGAGGCCCTGGCTGCCGGTGAGGAACCAGACCTCGGGCTGGGGGTGAGTTGCCATGTTGTTGCCTTCCGCGCTAGGAACCGTCACTTGAACCGGATGCCGATGAGGCGCTGGAGGAGGATGAACGCGAACAGCAGGCCACCGATCACGATCTTGGTCCACCAGGAGTTGAGGCTGCCGTCGAACGTGATCAGCGTCTGGATCACGCCCAGCACCAGCACGCCGAGCACGGTGCCGAAGACGTACCCGGAACCGCCGGTGAGCACGGTGCCGCCGATCACCACGGCGGCGATCACGTCCAGCTCCATCCCGACGGCGATCAGCGGCGCGCCGGAGAGCGTGTAGAACGACAGCAGGATGCCGCCGATCGCCGAGCAGAGCCCGCTGATCGTGTAGACGGCGATCCGGGTCCGCGCCACCGGCAGGCCCATCAGCAGCGCCGACTGCGCGTTGCCGCCGACCGCGTACACGTTGCGGCCGAACCGGGTGTACGCCAGCACGTACGCCGCGATCAGCACCACCGCGAACGCGATCAGTACGCTGATCGACACGAAGTTGCCGGCCGGGTCGCCGATGCGCTGCTGCGACATCGAGGTCCAGAAACCGTCGGTGATGGAGATGGAGGCGTCGCTGATGAACGTGCACATGCCCCGGGCGAAGAACATCCCGGCGAGTGTCACGATGAACGGCTGGATCTCGAAGAAGTGGATCGCGCAGCCCATCAGAAACCCGAGCGTCGGGCCGATCAGCAGCGCGATCACCAGCACCAGGGCCGCGGGCAGGCCGTCGCGCAGCAGCGCGGCCGACACCATCGCGGTCATCGCCACCACCGAGCCGACGGACAGGTCGATGCCGCCGGTGAGGATCACGAACGTCATGCCGACCGCGACGACGAGCAGGAAGCCGTTGTCGATGAAGACGTTGAAGACGACCTGGACGTTGGAGAAGGCGCGGTACTGGGACACGCCGATGCCGTACATGACCAGCAGCAGGGCGAGCGTGGCCAGCACCGGGACGTGCCGGCGGGGCAGGCTGGGCCGCCAGGACCGGCCGGTGGTCAACGACGTGCTGCTCATGCCGGCACCTGCTCCTTCTCCCGCTGCGGTGCCGCCGGGCCGGGTTCGGTCCCGCGCCGTCGCCGGCGCAGCCGGGCCCGGAACGCCGGGGCCTGGACGAGGCAGACGGCGATGACGACGACCGCCTTGAACAGCAGCGACGTCTGCGGCGAGATGTTCATGGCGTACACGGTGGTGGTCAGGGTCTGGATGATCAGCGCGCCGAGGACGGTGCCGCCGAGGGAGAACCGGCCGCCGGCCAGTGAGGTGCCGCCGATGACGACCGCCAGGATCGCGTCGAGTTCGATCCACAGGCCGGCGGCGTTGCCGTCGGCGCTGGAGACGTTCGCGGTGACCATGAAACCGGCGAGCGCGGCGCAGACGGCGCTGATCACGTAGACGAGGAAGACGATGCGCCGCGACCGGATGCCGGCGAGCCGGCTGGCCTCGGCGTTGCCGCCGACCGACTCGACGATCAGCCCGAGCGCCGTGCGGCGGGTGAACGCGGCCACGAGCAGCGCGGCGGCGAGCGCGATCAGGACGGCCAGCGGCAGCGTCAGGAAGTGCCCGAGCCCGATCGCCCGGTACGGACCGGAGTTGATCGTGATGATCTGGCCCTCGGTGACCAGCTGGGCGATGCCCCGCCCGGCCACCATGAGGATCAGCGTGGCGATGATCGGCTGGATGCCGATGACCGCCACGAGTATCCCGTTCCAGGCGCCGAGCACGAGCGCGGCGCCGAAGGCCAGGGCCAGCGCGGTGGCCACCGTGGCCGGGCTGTTCTGATCGGCCGCCCCGCTGATGTGCAGGCAGGCGATCGCGCCGCTGATCGCGCAGAGCGAACCGACCGACAGGTCGATGCCGCCGGTGGCGATGACGAGCGTCATCCCGAGCGCGACCAGGATCAGCGGCGCGCTCAGCCGGAGGATGTCGATCGGCGTGCCGTACAGGTGGCCGTTCTTGACCTCGACGGCGAGGAAGCCGGGACGGTAGACGGTGTTCGCGGCGATCATGACCACGAGCACGAGCGCCGGCCAGAACAGGCGGTGGCCGGTCAGCGGGCGGAGGCGGTCGGCGACGGCGGTCATGGGGTCACCTCCTCCCGGGGCGTTCCACTGGCGATGGTGCGCATGACGCGGTCGGCGTCGAGCGTGTCGTCGTTGTCGAGCTGGGCGACCATCTCCCGGTCGCGCATGACCGCGACCCGGTGGCTCAGGCGCAGCACCTCCTCCAGCTCGGCGGAGATGAACAGCACCGCCATCCCGCCGTCGGAGAGCTGCACCACCAGCTTCTGGATCTCGGCCTTGGCACCGACGTCGATGCCGCGGGTCGGCTCGTCCAGGATCAGCAGGCGCGGCTCGGTGATCAGCCAGCGGGCCAGCAGCACCTTCTGCTGGTTGCCGCCGGACAGGTTGCGAACCGGCAGTTCCGGGTTGGCCGGGCGGATGCTCAGCGCCTCCACGTACCTGCGGACCAGTTCGTCCTGGCGGCGGCGCGGGATCGGACGCAGCCAGCCGCGCGCGGCCTGCATCGCCAGGATCATGTTCTCCCGTACCGTCAGCTCCGGAACGATGCCCTCGGCCCGGCGGTTCTCCGAGCAGAACCCGACGCCCTGGCCGATGGCCTGCATCGGGTTGCGCACGGGCGCCCGGCCGCCGTCGAGCCGTACCTGGCCGTGGTCGGCCCGGTCGGCGCCGAAGATCAGCCGCGCCACCTCGGTCCGGCCGGAGCCGAGCAGGCCGGCCAGGCCGACCACCTCACCGGCGTGGATGCGGAGGCTGAACGGGGCGACAGCGCCACGCCGGCCCAGTTCGGCGGCGTCCACGAGCGGGGCCTCGCCACCGGCGTCGACTGTGGCGCGCTTCTGCTGCTCGTCGAGCCGCTCCAGCACGTCCAGCTCCTGGCCGATCATCTTCTCGACCAGGCTGAACTGCGGCAGCTCCTCGGTGCGGTACTCCCCCACGAGCGTGCCGTTGCGCAGCACCGTGATCCGGTCGGCGATGCCGTAGACCTGGTCGAGGAAGTGGGTGACGAACAGGATCGCGATCCCCTCGTCACGCAGCTGCCGCATGATCCGGAACAGCTGCGCCACCTCGCCGGCGTCCAGACTGGAGGTCGGCTCGTCCAGGATCAGCACCCGGGCCTGCACGTCGATCGCGCGGGCGATGGCGACCATCTGCTGCACCGCGAGCGAGTACGAGCCGAGCGGCGCGGAGACGTCGAGGTCGAGATCGAGCCGGGCCAGCAGGTCGCGGGCCCGGCGGCGCATCTCGCCCCAGCGCACCGCGCCGAGCCGGCGGGGCTCCCGGCCGATGAAGACGTTCTCCGCCACCGACAGGTTGGTGCAGAGGTTGACCTCCTGGTAGACGGTGCTGACACCGGCCGCTGCGGCCTGCATCGGACCGGTGAACGAGACCTGCTCGCCGTCGAGCGTGACGACGCCCGCGTCGGTCCCGTAGACGCCGGTCAACACCTTGATCAGGGTGGACTTGCCGGCGCCGTTCTCGCCCATCAGGGCGTGGACCTCGCCCGGGAACAGCCGGAAGTCGACGTCGCGCAGTGCGCGGACCCCGGGGAAGGTCTTGCTGATGCCGGTCATGGTCAGGACCGGACGGTTACCCGTCATCCCATCGGACCTCTTCTTCGACGGTGGTGGTACGGGGGCCGCCGTCGGTTGCGACGGCGACCCCCGGGTGACTCAGTACTTGCGGTTGGGCAGTGCCTCCTTGGCCTGCTCCTGGGTGAACGTGGTCTCCTCGGTCTCGATCCGGGCGGGCACCTCCTCGCCGGCCTTGACCTTCTTGACCAGGTCCATCAGCTGCGGGCCGAGCAGCGGGCTGCACTCGGCGATGAAGTTGAACTTGCCGTCCGCGAGGGCCTGCATGCCGTCCTTCACCGCGTCGACGGTGATGATGGTGATGTCCTTGCCGGGCTCCTTGCCCGCCGCGGTGATCGCCTCGAGCGCCCCCAGGCCCATGTCGTCGTTGTGCGCGAAGAGCACGTCGATCTTCGGGTTGGCCTTGAGGAACTGCTCCATCACCTGCTTGCCGCCGGCGCGGGTGAAGTCACCGGTCTGCGAGGCGACGATCTTCAGGTTCGGGTTGGCGGCGATGGCCTCGGCGAAGCCCTTCTTCCGGTCGTTGGCCGGCGCCGAGCCGGTCGTGCCCTGAAGCTCCACGATGTTGACCGGGCCGGACGCCGCCTTCTTCTGCTCCACCAGCCACTCGCCGGCGAGGCGGCCCTCCTTGACGAAGTCCGAGCCGAGGAACGTCTTGTAGAGCGACTTGTCGGCCGAGTCGACGGCGCGGTCGGTCAGGATCACCGGGATCTTGGCGTCCTTGGCCTCCTTGAGCACGGTGTCCCAGCCGGACTCCACCACCGGCGAGAAGGCGATCACGTCGACCTTCTGCTGGATGAAGTTGCGGATCGCCTTGATCTGGTTCTCCTGCTTCTGCTGGGCGTCGTCGAACTTCAGCTCGATGCCCGCCTCGGCCGCCGCCTCCTTGATCGAGGTGGTGTTGGCGGTGCGCCAGCCACTCTCGGCGCCCACCTGGGAGAAGCCCAGGACGATCTTGTCGTTGCCGTCGCCGGAACCGCCGCCGGTGTCGCTGTTGCCGCACGCGGCCATGCTGGCGGCGAGCAGCACGCCGGCGAACGCCGCGATGACAGTGCGTGCCGTGCTCCTGCTTCTCATCGATTCTCCTCCGGGGGTTGGATGTTCCGGGCGCGCGACCGGCGGAAACCGGAGCGGCCCGGATGTGGTGGTGGGGGGTGCGCGGCGCGGTCCGGGGTCAGTGCGCCGACGGGCGTTGGCCGTACACGTTCTGGTAGCGGTCGTAGAGCGAGTCGATGTCGGCCGGCGCGATCGGCACCGGCCGGCCGAGCGCGCGGGCCAGGTGTGCGGTGCGGGCCACGTCCTCGCACATCACCGCGGCCTTGACCGCCGCCCGGGCGTCGCGGCCGATGGTGAAGACGCCGTGGTTGCGCATGAGCACCGCCGGTGAGCGGTGCCCGGACAGCGTGCTGACGATGCCCTTGCCGATGTCGTCGCCGCCGATCAGCGCGAACGGCCCGATCGGGATCTCCCCGCCGAACTCGTCGGCCTGCGCGGTCAGCCAGCACGGGATCGCCTCGCCGCGGGCCGCCCAGGCGGTGGCGTACCCGCTGTGCGTGTGCACGACGCCGCCGACCTCGGGCATCGCGCGGTAGACGTAGGCGTGCGCGGCGGTGTCGCTGGACGGGGCGCCGTCGCCGTCGACGACCGTGCCGTTGAGGTCGCAGACCACCATGGCCCCGGCGGTCAGGTCGTCGTAGTCGACGCCGCTGGGCTTGATGACCATCAGGTCCTGACCGGGTACGCGGGCCGACACGTTGCCGGCGGTCCAGGCCACCAGGTCGTAGCGGGTCAGTTCGCGGTGCAGACGGGCCACCGTCTCGCGTAGCGCGTTGACCTGGCTGTTCATCCGACCACCTCCAGGGTCGCGGCGGTACGGTCCGCGGCGGCGTCGACCGCCGCGTTGCGGATCGCCCGCAGGCGGAGCATGACGTCGTTCGCGCCGCGGCCGAAGTGGTCGTGCAACGCGCGGTACTCGGCGTACAGGGCGTCGTAGGCCCGCACGTTCTCCGGTACGGGCCGGTAGACGGCCTCGTCGATGCGCCCCATCGCGGCGGACGCCTCGTGGATCGTCGGGTACGCCCCAGCGGCGACAGCCGCGTGGATGGCCGAGCCGAGCGCCGGGCCCTGGGCGGAGCCGATGATGCTCAGCGGCCGGTTCGTGACGTCGGCGTAGATCTGCATGAGCAGCCGGTTGGAGGTGAGACCACCGGCCACCACCAGGTCGTCGACCGGCACCCCGGCCTGCCCGAACGCCTCGACGATCATCCGGGTGCCGTACGCGGTCGCCTCCAGCAGCGCGCGGTAGACGTCCGGCGGCCGGGTGGCCAGCGTCAGCCCGACGATCATCCCGCTGAGGTCGTGGTTGACCAGCAGGGACCGGTTGCCGTTCCACCAGTCCAGCGCCACCAGCCCGTGCGCGCCGACCGGCTGGGCGCCGGCGGCCTCGGTGAGCCGCTCGTGCGAGTCGAACCCCGCCGGGGCGGCGTGGCGGACGAACCAGCCGAAGATGTCCCCCACCCCGCTCTGCCCGGCCTCGAAGCCCCAGGCGCCGGGGCTGATGCCGCCGTCGACCACGCCGCACATGCCCGGCACCTCGGCCGGGTGGGTGCCGTTGAGGACGTGGCAGGTGGAGGTGCCCATGATGGCGACCAGCCGGCCGGGCCGCAGCGCCTGGGCCGACGCGGCGGTGACGTGGGCGTCGACGTTGCCCGCCGCGACCGCGATGCCCTCGGGCAGTCCGGTCCAGGCCGCGGCGCGGGCGCTGAGCGTGCCGGCCCGCGCGCCCAGCGGCAGCAGCGGACCGTCCAGCTTGGTCACGAAGTCGGCGAATCCGGGGTCGAGCGCGGCCAGGTAGTCCGGCGACGGGTAGCGGCCGTCCTGCCGGATGCCCTTGTAGCCGGCCGTGCAGACGTTGCGGGTCTCGGCGCCGCACAGCTGCCAGACGATCCAGTCGGCGGCCTCGATGAAGCGCTCGGCCCGCCGGTAGACCTCCGGGTCCTCCTCCAGGATCTGCAGGCCCTTGGCGAACTGCCATTCCGCGGAGATCTTGCCGCCGTAGCGGCCGAGCCACGGTTCGCCGCGTTCTTCCGCCAGCGCGTTGATCCGGTCGGCGTGCGGCTGCGCGGCGTGGTGCTTCCAGAGCTTCACCCAGGCGTGCGGGCGGTCGCGCAGTTGCGGGATCTCGCACAGCGGTGTGCCGTCGGCGAGCGTCGGGAGCACGGTGCAGGCGGTGAAGTCGGTGCCGATGCCCACCACCCGGGACGGGTCCACGCCGGCTTCGGCGAGCGCGGCCGGCACCGCGTGGCGCAGCACGTCGCGGTAGTCGTCCGGGTCCTGGAGGGCCCAGTCCGGGGGCAGCGCCGGGCCGCCGTCGGGAAGCGCGGTCTCGATGACCCCGCGCCGGTACTCGTGCACCGCCGTACCGAGTTCGGCGCCGTCCCGGACGCGGACCACGAGCGCCCGCCCGGACAGCGTGCCGAAATCGACACCGATCACGTACCGGTCGGACGCGTCCACTTCGCTCATTTGCACCTCCGCCGTGTCACGGAGTTAGTGTTAGCGCTCACATATACATCCGTCAAGACACCTCCGGGCAACAGCTACGTAACGAGGAACCACCCTCGCCGGACCACCGCGGCCGGGCGGCACGGACCGGCGGGGCCGCACCCGGAGGAGATCCACACGGACGCGCTCCCGGTCCGGCCCCCGAGTCCCGGCGAGCGCCTTGTTAGCGACAACAATCAATGCCTTAGTGGATCGTCGTGCCGCCGCGATCGGCGCGGCGGGCCCCCGGCCCGCGGAGAGAGCCTCCCGAGGTCGCAAAGCGCCCCTCAGCGGCACTTTTCCCGGCGCCTACACCCGCGCGAACGGTCGCCGACACGGGCCGGGCGGACCGTCACGCTATTTACAGGGTTTGATGTCAGCGATAACATTCTCGCCATCCCTGCTTCGTGGCGCCGCCGTCCGGGAAACCCCGGCGCCGCAGCCGGGCGGCGACGCGGACGGCGACCCCGTCGACCGCCGGACCCACCACCCACGAGCGCCCGCCGGTGACCGGCCGGCCCCTCTCCACTGCCGTGCCGCGTACGTCCCCGCGCACCCCGGGCGACGCCGCGCGATCGGCGGGCCGCTCCCAACCGGACGCCGGCACGGCCGGCGCCCGGCGACCGAGGAGGATCAGTGCGCAGATGGACCCGACGGACGCTCGCCGTCCTGGGCGTCGCGGCGGTGGCGCTCGCCGCGACAGTCACCGACCAGGCCGTGGCCCCGCGTCCCGCCCGGGCGCTGGACAACGGCGTCGCCCGTACCCCGCCGATGGGGTGGAACACCTGGAACACCTTCGGCTGCAACATCAACGAGACCCTCATCCGCCAGACCGCCGACGCGATCGTCAGCAACGGCCTGCGCGACCTCGGGTACAAGTACGTCGTCGTGGACGACTGCTGGTTCGACCCGAACCGGGACTCGCAGGGCAACCTCCAGGCGCACCCGCAGCGGTTCCCCAGCGGGATGAAGTCGCTCGGTGACTACCTGCACGCCCGGGGCCTGCTGTTCGGCATCTACCAGGTGCCGCTGGACAAGACCTGCGCCCAGGTCGGCGGCGCGTTCCCCGGCGCCACCGGCAGCCTCAACCACGAGTACCAGGACGCGCGGCAGTTCGCCGCCTGGGGCGTGGACTACCTGAAGTACGACTGGTGCTCGTCCACCGGCACGATCAACGACCAGGTGGCGCGGTTCGGCATCATGCGCGACGCGCTGGCCTCCACCGGCCGGCCGATCGTCTACAGCATCAACCCCAACAGCTACCACGCCAAGACCGGGCCGCAGCGCAACTGGAGCGACGTGGCGAACCTCTGGCGGACCACCGAGGACATCACCAACGCGTGGAACACCGGTCAGACGAACGGCTACCCGATGGGCATCCAGAACATCGTCGACGTCACGGTGCCGCTGGCCGGGTACGCCGCGCCCGGCGGGTTCAACGACCCGGACATGCTCGAGGTCGGCCGAGGGGGCATGAACGACACGGAGATGCGCAGCCACTTCGCGCTCTGGGCGGTCCTGGCCGCGCCGCTGATGATGGGCAACGACGTACGGTCGGCGAACGCGGCCACGCTGGCGATCCTGCGCAACGCGAACCTGGTCGCGATCAACCAGGACACGCTCGGCCGTCAGGCGGCCCAGGTCTCCTTCGACGGCACCCGGCGGGTGCTGGCCAAGCCGCTGGCCAACGGCGACGTGGCGGTCGCCCTGTTCAACCAGGGCAGCTCGACCACCACGGTCTCCACCACCGCGGCGGCGGTGGGCAAGAGCGGCAGCTCGTTCACGCTGCGCGACGCGTGGACCGACGCCACCTCCACCAGCACCGGCACGATCTCCGCCAGCGTGCCCGCGCACGGCACCGTGGTCTACCGGGTCAGCGGGGGCGGCACCACCACGCCGCCGCCGGTCCCGACCACGTTCCGGCTGCGCAGCGAGTCGTCCGGCCGGTGCCTCGACGTGGACAACGCCGGCACCGCGAACGGCACCGGGACGCTGGTCTGGGACTGCCACAACAACGCCAACCAGCAGTTCACCGCCAGCGGACAGGCGTTGCAGGTGCTGGGCAAGTGCCTGGACGTGCCGACGAACGCGACGGCCGGCACCCGGGTGCAGATCTGGGACTGCAACGGCGGCACCAACCAGCAGTGGACCGTCAACGGCAACGGCACGGTGAGCAACGGGCGCTTCCCGTCGCTGTGCCTGGACGTCGACAACGCGGGCACCGCCAACGGCACCCGGGTGATCGTCTGGACCTGCCACGGCAACGCCAACCAACGGTGGAGCCGGGCGTGAGCGGCTACGGCCGGTGAACGGCGGCCGGCCGGACGAAGGGGCGAGCGTCCGGCCGGCCGTCACCGGGCGCCGGCGGCCCGGCGCTTGTTCCAGATGTCGAACGCCACCGCGACGAGCAGTACCAGGCCCTTGACCACCGACTGGACGGACTGGTCGACGCCCATGAGCTGCATCCCGTTGCTCATCACCGCCATGATCAGGCCACCCACCATGGCGCCGACCACGGTGCCGACGCCACCGGTGACGGCCGCGCCGCCGATGAACGCCGCCGCGATCGCGTCCAGCTCGAACATGTTGCCCGCCGCCGGCTGGGCCCCGTTGGACCGGGACGAGTAGATGACGCCCGCCACGGCGGACAGGAAGCCCATGTTGACGAAGATCCAGAAGTTGACCCGCTTCACCCGTACGCCGGACAGCATCGCCGCGGGCAGGTTGCCGCCGATGGCGTACACCTGGCGGCCGAACACCGTACGGCGGGTGAGCAGGCCGTAGACGAGCACGAGCACGGCGAGCACGATCAGCACGATCGGCAGGCCCCGGGCGTGGGCGAGCTGCCAGGCGAACCACATGACCACGGCGCCGACCACCACGATCCGCAGGACGAACAGCGGGAACGACTCCACCGGCTGCTCGTGGCGCACCCGGGCGATCCGGGTCCGGAACACGCTCACCGCGTACCCGACCACGGCGAAGGCGCCGCTGAACAGCGTGAAGGCGTCGTAGCCCTGGCCGCCCAGCAGACCGTTGAGGAACCCGGCGGCGACCCGCTGGTACTCCTCTGGGAACGGCGACAGCGAGATGTTGTCCAGCACGCGCAGCGTCAGACCCCGGAACAGCAGCATGCCGGCCAGGGTGACGATGAACGCCGGGATGCCGGCGTACGCGACCCAGAGCCCGTGCCACGCACCGACCGCGACGCCCACCGCGAGCGCGGCCAGGACGCCCGCCCACCAGGGCATGCCCTCGCGGATGACGAGCACCGCGGAGACCGCTCCGGTGAGCGCCACCACCGATCCCACGGACAGGTCGATGTGGCCGCCGATGATCACGATGACCATGCCGATCGCGAGCACCAGGATGTAGGAGTACTGGAGGACGATGTTCGTCAGGTTGCCGGGGCTCAGCGAGACGCCGTCGGTGAGGACCGCGAACAGCGCCACGATCACCACCAGGGCGATGTAGATGCCGCTCTGCCGGAGGTTGCCCAGGATCAGCGCGCGCGGATCGCTGGTGCCGGTGTGCAGGGTCGCCGCCGCGCCGGTGTCCGGCGCGGCGATCTTCGTGGCGGGGGGAGGCTTCGTGCTGGTCATCGGACGAGATCCCTGTCCTTGGTCATGAGTTCCATCAGGTTCTCCTGGGTGGCCTCGGCCACCGGCATCTCCCCGGTGATGCGGCCGGCCGCCAGGGTGTAGATGCGGTCGCACATGCCGAGCAGCTCGGGCAGTTCGGAGGAGATGAGCACGACGGCCTTGCCGTCGGCCACCAGCCGGTTGACGATCGTGTAGATCTCGAACTTCGCGCCGACGTCGATGCCCCGGGTCGGTTCGTCGAGGATCAGCACGTCCGGGTCGGTGAACAGCCACTTCGCCAGCACGACCTTCTGCTGGTTGCCGCCGGAGAGCTTGCCCACCACCGACATCACGGTCGGCGCCTTGATGTTCATGTCGCGCCGGCCCCGCTCGGCGACCTGGATCTCGCGGTTGCCGTCGATCCAGCCGTGCCGGGCCAGCTTGTCGAGCGCGGCGGCCGAGACGTTGCCCCGCACGTCGTCGATCAGGTTGAGGCCGTAGTGCTTGCGGTCCTCGGTGGCGTACGCGATGCCGTTGGCGATGGCCTCGGCGACAGTGCGCGCCCGTACCTCGCGGCCCTTGACGAACAGCCGCCCCCTGATGTCCCGGCCGTACGCCCGGCCGAACACGCTCATCGCCAGCTCGGTGCGCCCGGCGCCCATCAGGCCGGCGATGCCGACGACCTCCCCGGCCCGCACGTGCAGCGAGGCCCGGTCGACGACCAGGCGGTCCTGCGTCGGGTGGCGCACCGACCAGTCCTCGATGCGCAGCACCTCGTCGCCGGGGGTCACGCTGCGGGTCGGATAGAAGGCGGCCAGGTCGCGGCCGACCATGCCGCGGATGATCCGGTCCTGGGTGACGGCGCCGTCGGACATGTCCAGCGTCTCGACGGTACGGCCGTCGCGGATGACTGTGGTCGAGTCGGCGACGGCGGTGATCTCGCCGAGCTTGTGCGAGATCATGATGCAGGTGATGCCCTGGTCGCGCAGCCGGCGCATCAGGTCCAGCAGGTGCGCGGAGTCGACGTCGTTGAGTGCCGCTGTGGGCTCGTCGAGGATCAGCAGCCGTACCTTCTTGGACAGCGCCTTGGCGATCTCCACGAGCTGCTGCTTGCCGACACCGAGCTGGATGACCGGGGTGACCGGGTTCTCGTGCAGCCCGACCGACCGCAGCAGCGCCGCGGCCTCCGCGTTGGTCCGGTGCCAGTCGATGAGCCCGCCGCGGCCGCGGCGCTCGTTGCCGAGGAAGATGTTCTCGGCGATCGACAGGTAGGGCACCAGCGCGAGTTCCTGGTGGATGATGACGATGCCGCGGGCCTCGCTGTCCTGGATCCCCCGGAACCCGACCGGCTCGCCGTCGAAGACGATCTGGCCGTCGTAGCTGCCCGCCGGGTAGACGCCGGACAGCACCTTCATCAGGGTCGACTTCCCGGCGCCGTTCTCACCGCAGATCGCGTGGATCTCGCCACGCCGTACGGCGAGCGAGACGTCCTGGAGCGCGGTCACGCCCGGGAAGGTCTTCGTGATGCCACGCATCTCGAGGATGTGATCGCTCATGGATATCCGTCCTGCTCGTGGTCGTGGTGTCCGGAGCGGACGGGCCCGGTGGCGCGGGCGGCCGCCGGGCCCGTCGCCGCGGATCAGCCGGCCCGGCCCGCGGCGACCTCCTGCTCGGTCAGGTAGCCGGAGTCGATCAGGACGGACTTGATGTCCTCCTTGTAGACGGTCTGCACCGGCAGCAGGAACGCCGGCACGACCTTGACGCCGTTGTTGTACGCCTTGGTCTCGTTGGCCTTCGGCTCCTCCTTGCGCAGGAACGCCTCGGCGGCGATCACCGCCTGCTCGGCCAGCAGCCGGGTGTCCTTGAAGACGGTCGAGCTCTGCACGCCGTCGTTGATCAGCTTGACCGAGGCGACCTCGGCGTCCTGGCCGGTCACCACCGGCATCTTCTTGG
Organism: Micromonospora sp. RV43; assembly: GCF_001029515.1. Taxonomy (NCBI): domain Bacteria; kingdom Bacillati; phylum Actinomycetota; class Actinomycetes; order Micromonosporales; family Micromonosporaceae; genus Micromonospora; species Micromonospora sp. RV43. The sequence continues at coordinate 233,740 of NZ_LEKG01000001.1, forward strand.
CGCCGCCGCGGTAGCCGGCGTTCTGCAGCGCGGTGATGATGCCGCGGGACAGGCCGTCGAACGGCGACAGCACGCCGTCGACCTTGCTGCCGTCGTTGTAGCTGGAGGTGAGCAGGTCCTCCATCCGCTTCTGCGCGGTCTCCTACTGCCAGCGCAGGATGGCGGCCTGCTCGATCTTGGTCTGCCCGGACTTGACCTTCAGCGTCCCGGCGTCGAAGTACGGCTTCAGCGTGTCCATCGCGCCGTTGAAGAAGAACCCGGCGTTGTTGTCGTCGAGCGAGCCGGCGAACAGCTCCACGTTGAACGGGCCGGTGGCGGTGCCCTTGGCGCCGTCCTTGGTGAGCAGGCCGAGCCCGACCAGGAGCGCGTTGGCCTGCGCCACGCCGACCTTGTAGTTGTCGAAGCTGACGTAGAAGCTGACGTTCGGGCTGTTGCGGATGAGCCGGTCGTAGGAGATGACCGGGATCTTCGCCGCCGCGGCGGCCTGGAGCTGGCCGCTGAGCGCGGTGCCGTCGATCGGGGCGATGACCAGCACGTCCGCGCCCTGCGTGATCATCTGGTCGATCTGCTGCGACTGGGTCGGGATGTCGTCCCCGGCGTACTGGAGGTCGACCTTGTAGCCCTTGGCCTGGAGCTTCTCCTTCACCGAGTTGCCGTCGGCGATCCACCGTTCCGAGGTCTGCGTCGGCATCGAGACGCCGATCGTCAGGTCGCCGGGCTTGGCCGAGCTGGTGTCTCCGCCGCCTCCCGCGCCCTCGCCGCTGCAGGCGGCCAGGCTGATCGCGAGCGCGGCACCGCTGAGTGCGGCCAGAAGTCGTCTGCGCACGAGCGTCCTCCCTGTCGTGGCGGTCCCTGTGACACAGGTAACCCTCACGGGGAGTGTTAACGCTCACAAGTTGCCCCGTCAACCAATCGCGCGAAATGCGCATGTCTCTTTCTCGTAACAGAGACGACAGTCCAGGTCGGACGGGACGACGTGGCGGAACACCGCGGGGGCGACGGCGCGCCGCCCCCGCGGTGGCCCGGCTCAGGTCGCGGAGCAGGTGGGCGTCATGCCCGATCCGCTGCCGTTGCCCTGGAACCCGAACTCGGTGCTCTGACCGGCGCCGAGCTGGCCGTTGTAGCTCACGTTCGCGAACCGCACCGTGCCGCTGCTCCCGCTCGCGGTGGCGCTCCAGGTGTTGGTGATGCTCGCGCCGCCCGGCAACGTCATGGTGACGGTCCATCCCCGGGTGCCCGACGAGCCCGCGGTCACCTTCACCGTCGCCACGAACCCACCGGTCCAGGAGTTCAGCGACACCGAGGCCGAACACCCGCCCTGACCCGGCGGCGGGGTGGTCGGGTTGTTCGGCGGCGGCGTCGTGGTCGGCGGCGGGTTGTTGCCGCCGGCGTTCAGCGCGTCGAGCACCGCGTTGTACGCCGCCTTCTTGTTGCCCGCGCAGTCGAACAGCAGCGCGTTGTCCGAGCCGCGCCACGAGTCGCAGTCCCGCACGCCCCAGACCGTGATGCCGGTGCAGCGCGACACCGCCAGGCAGGCGCGGGTCACGGCGGCGTAGATGTTCGCCTGGTTGCCACCGGTCATCACGTCCAGCTCGGTGATCTGCACCTCGACGCCCAGGTCGGCGAAGCGCTGGAGGTTGGCCTGGTAGTCGCCGGGGATCGTGGTGCCCAGGTGCGACTGGAAGCCGACGCAGTCGATCGGCACGCCGCGCGACTTGAAGTCGCGGACCATGTTGTAGATGCCCGTCGACTTCGCGTTGATGCCGTCGGTGTTGTAGTCGTTGTAGCAGAGCTTCGCGCCCGGGTCCGCGGCGCGGGCCGCCCGGAACGCCGCCTCGATCCAGTCGTTGCCGGTGCGCTGCAGGTTCGAGTCGCGGCGCCCGCCGCTGCCGCCGTCGGCGAACGCCTCGTTCACCACGTCCCAGGCGTAGATCTGCCCGCGGAAGTGGGTGGCCACCTGGGTGACGTGGTTGATCGCGGCGTTGCGCAGCGCGCTGCCGGACAGGCCCTGTGCCCACGACGGCTGCTGGGCGTGCCAGAGCAGCGTGTGCCCGCGCACCGACATCCCGTTCGCGCGGGCGTGGCTGACCAGCCGGTCGCCGCCGGTGTAGCTGAACCGCCCCTGCTGCGGCTCGGTGGCGTCCCACTTCATCTCGTTCTCGGCCACCACGGAGTTGAACTCGCGGTTCAGCACCGTGGCGTACGTGTTGTCGGACAGCTTGCCGGTGGCGACGGCGGCGCCGAAGTAGCGGCCCTTCTCGGCCGCCGCCGCGCGCAGCGTGGTGCCGGCGCTCGCGGCCGGCGCCAGGGCCACCGCCATCCCGGCGGCGAGCGCGCCGGCCAGGATGCCGGTGGTCAGCAAGGCTCTCTTTCGTCTCATGCGGATTCCTCTTCCGGGGGGTTGCGCGATGGTGGTGGTGCGACTCCCCGACCCCGCGTCCGGTGGCGGTGGTGTCGAGGTACGACCAGCGCGGCTCGCCCGGTGAGCCTTGCGGCGCTCATGCCCTGCCATCGACTGTGAGCGATAACATCCCCCGGCGTCAACCCCTTCGGCTCATCCCGGCCCTAGGGGTACACGTCCTCGTGCGCCTTGCGGTAGTCGACGATCTCGCCCAGCCGTCCGGCGGCGGCGTGCGTCACCCAGGCCGGGTTGCCCAGCAGCGCGCGGCCCAGCGCGACCAGGTCGAACTCCCCGTCTGCCAGCCGCGCCGCCAGGCCCGCCACCGACTCCGGGCCGTCCGGGCGCAGGAAGTCCCGCCGCAGCCCGACCGAGCCGACGGTGATCGACGGCAGGCCGGTGAGACGCTTCGCCCAGCCGGCCAGGTTCAGCGGCGAGCCGGGGAACGCCGGCTGCCAGAAGCGGCGCTGCGAGGCGTGCAGCACGTCCGCGCCGGCCTCGGCGAACGCGCCGAGGATCTGCGCCAGCTCACCCGGGGTCTCGGCGATCCGCGCGTCGAACGCCCGCTCCTTGAACTGGGAGAACCGCACGATCACCGGGTGACGCGCCGGGACCTGCGCGCGGACCGCGCGCACCACCGCCGCCGGGAACGCCGCCCGCCGCTCCGGCGAGCCGCCGAACGCGTCGGTCCGGCGGTTCGTGTACGGCCACAGGAACTCGTCGAGCAGGTAACCGTGCGCGGCGTGGATCTCGATCGCGTCGAACCCGGCCCGCACCGCGACCTCTGCTGCATTCGCGTACGCCGCGAGCAGGGTGTCCACGTCGGCCGCGGTCATCGCGTACGGCGCGGGGCGGCCCGGCTCGCGTACCCCCGAGGGTGTCCACGCCGGACGGCCGTCGACCGGTTCGCGCAGGCTGCCCAGGTGCCACAGCTGCGCGGCGATCCGGCCGCCGGCGGCGTGCACTGCCTCGACCACGTCCCGCCAGCCGGCCTCGGCCGCGCCGGCGGTCATCCGGGGCACGGTGTCCTCGTGCCCCGCGCTGGGATGGTCGACCAGCACACCCTCGGTGACGATCAGGCCGATGCCGGCCGCGGCGCGGCGCCGGTAGTAGTCGGCCATCTCCGGCGTCGGCACGCCGCCCGGCGCGCGGTTACGGGTCATCGGCGCCATCACGAAGCGGGACGGCAACGGCAGCCCGGCGACGGTGACGGGTTCCAGCAGCGGCGTCACCGGCGATCCGGTGTCCAGGGTCGCGTTCATGACCCGACGCTAGGAGTTGACACCGGTGTCAAGGGCAAGCGCTCAGGCGGCCGGATCCCGGGTGTCCTCGGTCACTGTCATGTCGGACACCACGTCGTCGAGCACCGCGACGGCGTGCGCGAGCCATGCCATCTCGGCTGTCATCCGGGTCCGCTCCTCGCGCAGCCGGTCGGTGAGCCACGAGGTGCGGACCTCCGGATCGGTCACGCAGGGCAGCAGCTCGGCCATCCGGCGGCTGCTCAACCCGGCGTCGAACAGCCGCTGGATGAGCCGGACCCGGTCCACGGCCGACTCGGCGAAGACCCGCTGCCCGCTCGCGGTGCGCACGGCGGCGAGCAGGCCCTGCTGCTCGTAGTACCGGATGGACCGGGCGCTCACCCCGGTACGCGCCGACAGCTCCCCGATCCGCATCGCGCCTCCCCGCTCGCCGGACCTCCATCATCGGGCATGCCGCACCGGTCAGGACAGCAGCTCGACGTACCCGTCGGTGCCGTGCACGCGGATCCGCCCACCGTCCGGGATCAGCCGGGTCGCGTCCGGCACCGCCACCACTGCGGGCAGGCCGTACTCACGGGCGATCACCGCGCCGTGCGTCATCAGCCCGCCAACCTCCGTCACCAGGCCCGCGACGGCCACGAACAGCGGCGTCCAGCTCGGGTCGGTGTGTGCGGTGACGAGGATGTCGCCCGGCTCCAGGTCGGCGCCGGCCAGGTCCGCCACGACCCGCGCCCGCCCCTCGACGACGCCGGCCGAGACCGCCAGCCCGGCCAGGGCGCCCGGTGGCACGTCGTCGCGCCGGTACGAGCCGTTCAGCGCCTCGCCGTCGGAGGTGAGCACCCGGGGCGGGGTGAGCGACCGGTGCGCCCGGAACTCCTCCCGGCGCCTGCGGATCAGCGCGGCGTCCACAGAGCCGGTGGCCGCGACCTCGCGGAACTCGTCGAAGGTGAGGTAGAAGGCGTCCTCCGGACCGGCGAGCACACCGGCGCGCACCAGCCGGCCGGCCTCCGCCATGAGCGCCTGCTTGTAGACGGCGTAGCGGCTCACGATGTCGTACTTCGGGTACTCCCGGTAGCCGGCGAACGTCCGTACCCGCTCGATCACGGCCTGCGTCTCGGCGGCCCTACGCTCGCCGTCGGGCAGCGCGCGCAGGCGGTCCAGCACCTCCCGGGCCTTCGCCTCGGCCCGCTCCCGGCCCTGGGCGAAGCGGCGCGCGGCGGCGCCCGGGGCGAAGGTGCGGACGTTGTCCAGGATCAACGGGACGAGCGTGGCCGGGCGCTCGCTCCATCGTGGCCGGGTGATGTCGATCTCGCCGACGCAGCGCATGCCGTACCGGTCGAGGTAGCCGGCGATGGCGTCGCGCGCCCCGACGCCGCCGGGCAGCTTCGGCAGCTCGTCCAGGAACCCGTCGTCGGCGGCGTCCCGCAGGAACGCCACCACCTCGGGGTACGCGCGGACCACGTCCGCCACGTCGAGCAGCGCCAGGCCCATCTCGGCGGTGACGTTGCCGGGCGCGGAGAGAGTGAGCGTGTCGGCGGCGTCGCGTTCACCGAGCCACTCCCCCAGCTTGTCGTTGAGCCACCAGGTGGCCTGCATCCCCGCCATGATCACCTGGGCGCTCACCGGATCGGTGAGCACCCGCTTGTGCTCGGCGAACGCCTCGATCAGGAAGTCGAACAGCTCGGGCCCGGAGCGGCCGCGGACGTCGCGGCGCAGGGCGGCGATCGACTCCCGGCTGCGCTCGACGAGCGTGGTGACGATCGCCGGGTCGGTGTCGATCGAGGGCGGCGGGCCGCCCACGGGCGGGCCGGCCGGGGCCGGGTCCGGCGCGGCCGGTACGACGTCCCGGGCGAGGACCGTGTCCAGCGCGTCCCGGGTGAGCGGGTCGGCCCGGCCGATCATGCCCAGGAACGCGGTACGACCCGCCGCCGTGGACAGGTGCGGCGTGGCGTCGACGAACAGCCGCCCACCCGCCTCGTGCATCGGCGCCATGGCGGTCAGCCGCCACATCGACAGGCCCAGCGGCTTCATCGCGTCGGTCATCATCTGCTGGTGGCCGACCGACAGGTAGACGCGGAACCGCCCGTCGGCGGCCGCCGGCACCGGGAACAGCGTGGTGATCGGCCGGCTCTGGAGGATGTGGATGTCGTCGCCGGTCAGGGCCCACTCGATGTCCTGCGGGCACCCGAAGCGCGCCTCGATCCGCCGTCCCAGCGCGGCGAGGCGTACCGCCTGCGCGTCGGTCAGCGCGGGCTGGGCCTGCCGCGCCGGGTCGACTGGCGTCTCCCGGGTGCCGCCGCCGGGCACCGCGTGCACCGCCCGCGCCTTCGCGCCGATCGTCCGGCCGGCCACCGCGCCGTCGCGCACCGTGAAGACGTCCGGGTTCACCAGGCCGGAGACCAGGGCCTCGCCGAGACCGAAGCCGGCCTCCACCGACACCACCGTCCGGTTCCCGGTCACCGGGTCGGCGGTGAACATGATCCCGGCCGCGTCCGGGACGACCATCAGCTGCACCACCACGGCCATGTCCACGGCACGGTCGTCGATGCCGTGGCGCCGCCGGTAGGTCACCGCCCGGTCGGTGAACAGCGAGGCCCAGCAGCGGCTCACGTGCCGCAGCACCTCGGCCGTGCCGACCACGTTCAGGTAGGTGTCCTCCTGGCCCGCGAACGAGGCGGTCGGCAGGTCCTCGGCGGTCGCGCTCGACCGCACGGCGTACGCGGCGTCCGCGCCAAGCCCGGCCAGCGCGGCGGTGACCGCCGCCGCGACGTCGCCCGGTAGCGCGGTCCGCTCGACGACGCGACGCACCTCGGCAGCGGCCGTCCGGAGCGCCGCCGGGTCGTCCGCGTCCGCGCGGGCGAGCCGGTCCAGCGGGCCGGCCAGCGCCGGCGTCCGCGCCACGGCCAGCCGGAAGGCGTCGGTGGTGACGCAGAAACCCGGGGGTACGCGCACCCCGTCGATCCGCGTCAACGCCCCCAGGTGCGCGCCCTTGCCGCCGACCGCGGCGATCCGCGTCTCGTCGACCTCGTGCAGTTGCCACACGTACCGTCCGGTCATGCCGTGCCCCCGTTTTCGCAGCTCGACCCGCATCGGCCGCTGATTCTGCGGCATCACCGGGGCCTTGCGGCAAGACCCGGGGTGCGATATACGTTGATAGTGGCGAGGAGAGGTGTCTCCTTGCCTTTCGTTTTGCCGCACCACGAACCCCTGCCCTGACCCGCTGCCGTCACGTGAGTCAGATCTCCCCGCCCCGGGTGGAGTGCCGGGGGCGCGACGGGGCAAGAAGCGACCACGAGGCCGCGACGCGGCCCGGACGAGCGGGACCGGACGGGGTGGGGGAGACTCGGGCGATGAGCGGCGCTGACACCGACCCGCGTACGCGCGCCGACGTCTTCGCCGTGGACGCGGAGATCGGGCCGGACCTGGCGCGGATCGACTGGTCGGCGCACCCCCTGGGCCCGCCGGACACCTGGCCGCAGAGCCTGCGGACCGCGGTGCGGATCCTGCTGTCCTCCCGGTTCCCGATGTGGATGGCCTGGGGGCCGCAGCTCAGTTTCTTCTGCAACGCCGCCTACCGGCGGGACACGCTCGGCCGCAAGTACCCGTGGGCGCTGGGGCTGCCGGCGAACGAGGTGTGGGCGGAGATCTGGGACGACATCGGCCCCCGTGTCGACACCGTGCTGCGCACCGGCGAGGCGACCTGGGACGAGGGCCTGCTGCTGTTCCTGGAGCGCGCCGGTTACCGGGAGGAGACGTACCACACGTTCTCCTACAGCCCGCTGCGCGCCGACGACGGCAGCCTGGTCGGGATGCTCTGCGTGGTCAGCGAGGACACCGAGCGGGTCATCGGCGAACGGCGGATGGCCACGCTGCGCGACCTCGGCTCGGACCCGAGCGTCATCCGCACCGAACAGGAGACGCTCGCGTTCGTCAGCCGCCAGCTGGCCCGCAACCCGCAGGACCTGCCGTTCACGCTCACCTACCTGTACGACGACGACGGCGGCGCTCGGCTGGTGGAGGCGACCGGGTTGGCGGCGGGCCATCCGGCGGCCCCCGCCACGCTGTCGCCCGGCGACCCGGCCGCGCCGTGGCCGGCCGGCTCCCTCACCGAGGGCGAGTCGGTGCGGGTCGCGCTCGACGGCCCCGCCTTCACGGACCTGCCCGCCGGTGTCTGGCCCGCCGCGCCGGCCGAGGCGCTCCTGGTGCCGCTGCGGCAGCAGGGCGGAGCGCCGTACGGGTTCCTGGTCGCCGGACTGAACCGCTACCGGGCGCTGGACGACGGGTACCGCGGCTTCGTCGAGCTGACCGCCGGGCATCTGGCCACCGGGATCGCCAGCGCCCGCAGCTACCAGGCGCAGCAGCGGCGGGCCGAGGAACTCGCCGAGCTGGACCGCGCGAAGACCGCGTTCTTCTCCAACATCAGTCACGAGTTCCGCACCCCGCTCACCTTGATCATGGGACCGCTGGACGAGCTGCGCGGCCGGTTGCAGGGCGCCGACGAGCAGGTCCGCACCGAGCTGGACGTCATCCGCCGCAACGGGCTGCGCCTGGGCAAGCTGGTCAACAGCCTGCTCGACTTCTCCCGCATCGAGGCCGGGCGGATGCAGGCCCGCTACGAGCCGGTGGACCTGGCCGCGGTGACCGCCGACCTGGCGAGCGTCTTCCGGTCGGCTATCGAACGGGCCGGTCTGTCCTTCGAGGTGGACTGCCCGCCCCTGCCCGAGCCGGTGCACCTGGACCGCGGCATGTGGGAGAAGGTGGTGCTGAACCTGCTCAGCAACGCGCTGAAGTTCACCTTCGACGGCACGATCCGGGTGGAGCTGCGCGCCGATGGCGACGCGGCGGTGCTGCGGATCTCCGACACCGGCATCGGCGTACCCGCCGACGAGATGCCGCGCCTGTTCGAGCGGTTCCACCGCATCGAGAACGCCCGCTCCCGCTCCGACGAGGGCAGCGGAATCGGCCTGGCCCTGGTCCAGGAGCTGGTCACGCTGCACGGCGGCGACATCGACGCGTCCAGCGCGGTGGGCCGGGGCACCAGCTTCACGATCCGGCTGCCGTTCGGCACCGCCCACCTGCCCGCCGACGCGCTCGCCCCGGCGGGCACCGGCCGGGCGCCGGTGTCGGCCGAGCCGTTCGTGCAGGAGGCGCTGCGCTGGCTGCCCGCCGACCCGGGCGCCGCCGTCGGCGCGGGCGACCCGGCCGAGGGGCCGGTCCAGCCGCTGCCCGGTGGGGCGCCGGCCCGGGTCCTGGTGGCCGACGACAACGCCGACATGCGGGAGTACCTCACCCGGCTGCTGCGCTCGGCCGGACACGAGGTGCGGGCCGTCGCCGACGGGCGGGCCGCGCTGGACGCCGCCCGCGCGCACACCCCCGACCTGGTGGTCAGCGACGTGATGATGCCCCGGCTCGACGGCCTGCAACTGGTGGCCGCGCTGCGCGCCGACCAGCGTACGGCCGGCACTCCGGTGCTGCTGCTGTCCGCCCGCGCCGGTCAGGAGGCCTCGATCGAGGGGTTGGAGGCCGGCGCCGACGACTACCTGGTCAAGCCGTTCCCGGCCGCCGAACTGCTGGCCCGGGTACGCGCGAACGTGGAGCTGGCCCGGCTGCGCAACCACCACGCCCGCTGGCGTACCGCGCTCGTCGACTCGTTGCAGGAGGCGTTCTTCGTCTGCGACGAGGACGGCGCGGTGGTCGAGATCAACGCGGCGTTCACCGGCATCCTCGGGTACGGGACCGAGGACCTGCCCTACCCCGCGGTGCACCCGTGGTGGCCGGACCGGGAGGCCGAGCCCGAGGCGCACCGCCAGGTGGCGGAGGCGTTCTCGAGACTCGTGGGCCAGACCCGTGGCACGTACACCGTGCCGGTGACCCACCGCGACGGGCACCGGATCTGGATCTCGGCCGCGTTCAACCAGGTCGACGACCCGGACAGCGGCCGCCGGATGATCGTCGGCACGTTCCGCGACGTCACCGCCGAGCACTACGCGGTGCAGCGGGAGACCGCCCTGGCCGGGCTCAGCATGCGGCTGTCGCAGGCCGACGACCTCACCGACGCGCTGCACGGGGTGCTGGACGAGCTGCGCAAGCTGTGGCGGGCCGCCGGCGTGCTCACCGCCGTCTTCGGCGACCTGCCCGCCCCCGAGGTGACCGCCACCGACCCGGCGGCCCGGTGGGAGACGTTGCCGCAGGAGCGCCGGCAGGCGTTGCTCGCGCTCCGGGACACCCCGCTGCTGACCCCGGTGGCGACGCGTACGCACGGCGCCGGCATCGCCGTCGAGCATCCGCACGGCACCATGGCGCTCTGGATCGACCTGGGCGAGAAGCGGCCCTGCACCGAGCAGGACCAGACGCTGCTGGCGCTGCTGGCCGGCCACATCGGGCAGGGGCTGCACCGGGTGCACCAGATCGACCAGCAGCGGGAGACCGCGCTGGCCCTGCAACGGGCGATCCTCGGCCCGGCGCAGCTCCCCGCCGGTTTCGCGGTGCGGTACTCCCCCGCCGCGATGCCGCTCAAGGTCGGCGGCGACTGGTACGACACCGTCGAGCTGCCGGACGGGCGCATCGGCATCGTGGTCGGCGACTGCGTGGGACACGGCCTTCAGGCCGCGACGGTGATGGGGCAGCTGCGCAGCGCCTGCCGTGCCCTGCTGTTGCAGGACCCGAGCCCGGCCCGGACGCTCGTGGCGCTGGACCGGTTCGCCGCGCTGCTGCCGGGGGCGTCCTGCGCCACCGTCTTCTGTGGCGTCCTCGACCCGGCCACCGGCCTGATGCGCTACTCCAGCGCCGGTCACCCACCGGCCATCGTGGTCCGCGCCGACGGCACTCCCGAACTGCTGCAGCACGGCCGGTCCCGGCCGCTGGCCGTACGCCCCGGGCAGGAACGTCCCGAGGCGGAGGCGACGGTCCCGCCGCGCGCCACCCTGATGCTCTACACCGACGGCCTGGTGGAACGCCGCCGCCAGCCGATCACCGCCGGCATCGCCCGCGCCACCGACGCCATCCAGCAGGGCCACCACGCGCCGGTCGAGGTGCTGGCGACCGAGATCATGGACCGGCTCACCCCGGACGGCGGCTACCACGACGACGTGGCCCTGCTGCTCTACCGTCACCCCGGGCCGCTGGAACTGGAGTTCCCGGCCGAGTCGACGCGCCTCGCCGAGGTCCGCACCGCGCTGCGGGGATGGCTGGACCGCTGCGGGCTGGCCCCGGCCCACGCGTACAACATCCTGGTGGCGGCCGGGGAGGCGTGCGCCAACGCGATCGAGCACGGGCACCGCGACAACCCGGGCGGCCGGATCCGGCTGCGCGCCGCCGCCACCGCCGGCGCCCTGCGCCTGAGCGTCACCGACAGCGGACACTGGCGCGACCGGGACCAGCCTCCCGACCCGCACCGCGGCCGGGGACTCGTGCTCATGCGCGCGCTGATGGACAACATCAGCGTCACTCCGGGGGCCACCGGCACCACCGTCGACATGCAGGCGAGGATCACGCCATGAGCACGTCCCTGACCCTGACCACGAGCGACAGCCCCGACGGCGTCCGCGTGCTGGCCGCCGTCGGTGAGATCGACATGAGCAACGCGTCCGCCTTCGCCGACGCGCTGGCCGAGGCCGTACGCCCCGACGGCGAGCCCCTGGTCGTGGACCTCACGAAGGTGGAGTACCTGGACAGCGCCGGGCTGGCCGCGCTGTTCCCGCACGCCGACCGGATCGCGCTGATCGCCGGCCCGCTGCTGGAGCCGCTGCTGACCATCTCCGGGCTGGCCGACCTCACCACGGTCCGCAGCGCCTGACGCCGTCGGGGCGTCAGGCGCTGTCGCGGGTCGGGCGCCGTCACGGGCTGTCGCCTGGTCGGGCGCGGTCGCGGGGTCAGGTTCCGTTGCGCACGATCACCAGCGGCGAGTGGGCGTGGTGCAGCACCGCGTGGCTGACCGAGCCGAGCAGCAGCCCGCCCAGCGCGCCCCGTCCGTGCGCGCCGACCACCACGAGCTGGGCGTCCTTCGACTCCTCCACAAGCACCCGGGCCGGGGCGCCGCGCAGCGACCGCTGCCGTACCGGCACGTCGGGGTAACGCTCGGCCCAGCCCGCGATCGACTCGGCGAGGACGCGCCGGGACTCCTCGGCGAGCGCCTCCGGGTCGTACACCAGGGGCAGGATGTCGCCGGGGCCGATCGGGGTGGGGTACAGCCAGGCGTGCACCACGATCAGCGACGCGCCCCGGCGGTCGGCCTCCTCGTACGCGTACCCGACCGCCGCGGTGGACAGCTCGGAGCCGTCCACGCCGACCACGACCGGGCCGTCGGCGCGCGCCTCGCCGCGCGTCACCAGCACCGGGCAGTGCGCGCGGGCCGACACCTGGAGCGTGACCGAGCCGATCAGCAGGCCGGCGAACCCGCCCAGACCGCGGTGGCCGAGCACGATCAGCGCCGCCTCGCTCGACTCGGCGACCAGCACCGCCGCCGGCGCGCCGTCGACCACCACGCCGGTGACCGGTACGTCCGGCGCGACCTTGCCGGCCTCGGCGACCGCCTCGGCGACGACCCGTTCGGCCTGGTTGCGCAGGCCGGCGCCGGCGGGCGCGCCCGGGGCCGGGGTGAGCGGCGCGCGGGTCAGCGGCCAGATGAAGGCGTGCACCACCTGCAGCGGCCGGTTCCGGTCGGCGGCCTCGCGGGCGGCCACCCGGACCGCGTCCAGCGAGGCGGCGGAGCCGTCCACGCCCACCACGACGGGGGCCTGCGAGTGGATCGTCATGTCGTCCTCCTTCACTCGTCCTCAGCCTGCCGGTCAGGCGGCCGGCCCGGCAGGGCCGGCGGGCCCGGCGTGGGGGCCGTTGGTCCCGCGGAAGCGGCGGGTCAGCCGCAGCACCAGCCCGGGCAGCACGCCGATCGCGGCGCAGGCGAGCAGGTCGAGCGCGCTGAGCGGCGAGGTGCCGAGCAGCTCGCGCAGGGGCGGCAGCAGCACGCCCGCCACCTGGAGCACAGCGGAGATCGCTACCGCCACCGGCAGCGCGAGGTTGCGCTCGCGCGAACCCGGGGTACGGATCGCGCGGACCGCCAGCGCCACGCCGAGCTGGGCGAGGCCGAGGACCACGAACACCACCGACTGCCACGGCCGGTCGGCCGCCGCGGCCCACACCCCGGCGCCGAACGTCGCCGCGGCGATCAGCCCGCCGGTGACCAGCACGTCCCGGCCCAGGCCGGCGCCGAGCACCGACTCCTGCGGCGAGCGGGGCGGCCGGCGCAGCGTGCCCGGCTCGGCCGGTTCCGCGCCGAGCGCCACACCGGGTACGCCGTGGGTGAGCAGGTTGATCCAGAGGATCTGCGCCGGCAGCAGCGGCACCGGCAGGCCGAACAGCGGGCCGAGCAGCATCACCGCGATCTCGGCGACGCCACCGGCGAGCGCGTAGCGCAGGAACCGGCGGATGTTGTCGTAGATCCGGCGGCCCTCGCCGATGGCGGTCGCCACGGTGGTCAGGTCGTCGTCGACGAGGACCAGGTCGGAGGCCTGCCGGGCCACCTCGGTGCCGCCGCCCATGGCCACGCCGATGTCCGCGCGGCGCAGCGCCGGGGCGTCGTTGACGCCGTCGCCGGTCATCGCCACCACGTGCCCCCGGTTCTGGAGGCCGGCGATGATGTCGAGCTTCTGTTCCGGCTGGGTCCGCGCGTACACCCGGGTCTCGGGGTGGGCGCGGCCCGGGTCGCCGTCGTCGCCGTTGGCGAGCGGGTCGCCGTCGCGCCAGAGCCCGAGCCGTCCGCCGATGGCGGCGGCGGTCGCCGGATGGTCGCCGGTGATGAGGACCAGCCGGATGCCGGCCTCCTCGAAGCCCGCGGCGATGCCGGGGGCCGCGGCGCGCAGCGGGTCGCCGACCGCGACCAGGCCCAGGGGGCGCAGGCCGGCCGGCCGGGCCGGGTCGGGCAGGGTGTCGACCACCGCGGAGGCCACCGCCAGAACCCGCAGCCCTTCGGTGGCGAGCCGGTGCGCGGCGTCGGTCAGCTCGGCCAGTTCCGCGGCGTCGGCGTCCACCAGCGGCGCGGCCAGCAGGTTCTCCGGCGCGCCCTTGCAGACCACCAGGTAGCGCCCGTCGCAGCGGCGGTGCACCGTGGTCATGCGGCGCAGGTCCTGGTCGAACGGGGCCTCCGCCACGCGGGGCCAGGCGTCGCGGGTGGTGTCCGGGTCCAGGCCGCAGCGGGCGCCGAACGTGACGAGCGCCGCCTCCAGCGGGTCACCGATCGCCGTCCACTCGGGCCGCTCGTCGGTCGGCGGCGTCACTGTGGCGTCGTTGCAGAGCAGCCCGGCGCGGGCGAGAGCGCGCAGCTCGTCGGGGGCGCTCACCGGCTCGCCCCGGTGGTGCACCTCGCCGTCGGGCGCGTAGCCGGTGCCGGTGACGGCGTAGCGGTCGCGGCCGGGGACGACCGCGTACTGCACGGCCATGCGGCCCTCGGTGAGCGTGCCGGTCTTGTCGGAGGCGATCACGGTGACCGAGCCGAGGGTCTCCACCGCGTGCAGCCGGCGGGGGATGGCGCGGCTGCCGGCCATCCGGCGCGCGCCCAGGGCGAGCGCCAGCGTGACGACGGCGGGCAGCGACTCCGGTACGGCCGCCACCACGAGGCTGACGGCGGTGACGGCCATCTGCGTGACCGGCCGCCCGTCGAGCACGCCGATGGCGAAGACCAGCCCGGAGAGCACCACGGCGGTCAGGCCGAGCACCCGGCCGAGCGAGGACAGGCGTCGTTGCAGCGGGGTGGGCGCCGGCCGGGTCGCCGCGACCAGGGCACTGATCCGGCCCAGCGCGCTCGCCGCGCCGGTGCGCGCCACGGTTCCGGTGGCGCGGCCGGTGGTGACCACGGTGCCGGCGCTGGCCTCCTCCCCCGCGACCCGGGCCACCGGCACCGACTCGCCGGTCAGCGCCGACTCGTCCAGGCTGAGGCGTACCGCGTCGGTGAGGTCCAGGTCGGCGGGTACCACGTCGCCGGCCTCCAGCCGGACCAGGTCGCCGCGGACCAGGTCGGCGGCGGGCAGCACGAGGTCACGGCCGTCGCGGACCACACGCGCGGTCGGTGCGGCGAGCCGGTCCAGCGCGGCGACGGCCCGGTCGGCGCGTACCTCCTGCACCACGCCGATCACGGTGTTGATCAGGACGACCAGCACGATCACGGCGGTGTCCGGGTAGTCGCGCAGCAGCGTGGTCACCACGGCAGCGGCCAGCAGCAGCGCCACCAGCGGGTCGGTGAGCTGGCGGAACACCCGGCCGGCCAGCCCGCGCTTGCGCGGGGCGGCCACGGTGTTCGGGCCGTCGGCGCGCAGCCGGGCGGCCGCCTCGGCCGAGCCGAGCCCGGTCGCGGGGGCCGGAGAGATCTCGGTGGGCGTCGTCGCTGTCGCCGGCCCGCCGTTGATCACCACATCGTCCTCCATGTCGTCGCCGCCCGCGCCGGGCAATCCCAGCATGCCGCGCGAACCTACGTGGGTCGCAGGGCCGAGGGCCTGTCGGACCCGGGACCAACGGCCCCCCGCGTACGGGGCAGCGCGGCCCCCGGCTCGTCGGTAACGTCGGCGCGGTGAGCCGGACACGCAGCGCCACCGAGCCGACACCTCTGTCCCGTCACCGATGGGTCCGGTGGACGCTCGCGGTGCTCCTCCTCGCGTCGGCGGGGTGCGGGAGGGGGTTCGGGGAGGAGAGCGGCGACGCGCTGGCGCGTGACACCGCGGCGGCGGAGGCGAAGCAGCTCAACACGGAGCTGGGTCACCGCAACCGGGCGCGGGACGCCGGGTCGATCGCAGCGGCCGAGATCGTCCAGGAGCCGACGGACGCCGCGTCCGGCGGCGGTGCGACAGTCCGGCGGGAGGCGCTGGCCTGGTCCGGGCGCACCGCCGGGAACGAGCGGGCCACCGTCGACGTGCGGTTCGTGGTGACGGTGCCGGAGCAGCCGCCGGTGTCGATCGGTGGCGCGAGCAACAGCGCCGGTGAGGCCGCGCGCTGCTACCGCTACGAGTTCGAGCTCTACCGCTACACGACGTACCACGAGATCGACTGTCCGAGCGGCGCCGCTCCCTCGCCGCCCACCGCCGCGCCGGTGCCGAGGGTGCCCGAGGACGGGCGGCAGCGGCTCACCGCCGTGCTGCGCACCGCCACCCCGGACACGCTTGCGGGCGCGGTGCGGGCGGCCTTCCCACAGGACTGGATCAGCGTCGACACGACAGTGCACGAGGGCGCGCTCGTCGCCGCCGTCGGCGTACCGGCCGAACGGGACTGTCTCCTGCTCGTCCGCACGCCGGCCGGGAAGATCGAGAGTCCCGGGTACGACCGGATCTGGCTGGAGCCGGGCGAGACCGGCTGCCGGACCGCCCTCTACGTGGCGCCGCCGCGCTGACGTACCGGTTTGCCGCGCGGCCGCCGGGGCACCTGACGGTCATGACTGATCCGGAGCAGTTCCAGCGGCAGCAGGAGGGCGCGCTCGAGCGCGGGCAGGTGTTCCAGGACGCCGAGGGACGGCGTACCCGGGATCCGGGCGCCGGGGCGGAGAACGCGGAAAGTGAGGCCGACCGCAACGCCGAGCACCTGGCGCGCGGCGAGGTGGGCCCGGGCGTCCCGGCGGACTGACGCGCCGGGCCGATGTCAATGTAGCGTTGACGGGTGACCCTGGACCGCCTGTCCGAGATCGCCGCGGCCCGGGTCCGGCTGGACGACCGCGAGCTGGACCTGATCGACCGGGCCCGGCACGACGGCGCCACCTGGGCCGACGTCGCGCGGGCGCTGGGCCTGGGCAGCCGGCAGGCCGCCGAGCAGCGCCGGCAACGCCTCGTGGCGGCCCGGCGGACCCGCCTGGCCCGGCTCGACCCGGGCGACTCCCCCGAACTGCCCGTGCTGCGGGCGGCAGTCACCGACCTGCACCGCTGGATCGAGACGGACCGCGCGTGGGACGGGCGCTTCGCCCGCGCGGCGTTGACGCGCCGCACCTGCGCGCTCGCGCTGGACGCCCCCGCCGGGCCGCTGTACGCGCTGGCCGCGCACCTCGCCGACGACCTGGCCGGGGCGGGGCGGCGGCTGCCCGCTCCGGCACGCGACGCCGCCCGGCGCATCGCCGCCGCGCTGTCAACATCGCATTGACGTACGCCCAAGGCATTGCCCCGAGACGGCTCAACTCCGGAGGATGTGAGTCCACCAGACTCAACCTCTCGGGGGATCCATGCGCCGCAACGCCGTCCTGTTCGTGGCCGTCTCGCTGCTGTCCGGCCTCGGCGGCAGCGCCATGGCCCTGGTCTCCGGCATCTGGATCCTCGATCTCACCGGTTCCACCGGGCTCGCCGCGCTGGCCGGGCTCTGCGTCTACGCCCCGACGCTGGCCGGACCGTGGCTCGGCGGCCTGCTCGACCGGGTGCCCCGGCGTCCCCTGGTGATCGGTGTCGACCTCGCGCTCGCCGCCGCGCTGCTGAGCCTGCTGGCGGTGCGAGGGCCCGGCGAGGCGTGGCTGATCTACGCCGTCTCGCTCGCCTACGGCATCGGCTACGTGCTCGTCGACGCCGGCGAGACCGCGTTGCTGCCCGCCGCGCTCCCCCCGGCCCGGCTGGCCGACGTCAACGGCTGGCGGTCGAGCGCACAGGAGGGCATGAAGCTGGTGGCGCCGCTGGCCGGGGCGGGCCTGTACGCGTGGCGGGGCGGGCACGTCGTCGCGGTGCTCGCCGCCGCCGTACCGGTGCTCGCGGCCGCCCTGTACGGCGCGTTGCGCCTGACGCGGACCGCCCCCGCTCCCCCGGCCGCACGCCCGGCGCGGGTGTGGGACGGCCTCGCCGCGCTGCTGGCCCGGCGGGCGGTGCGCGTACCCGTGGCGCTCGCGGCGGTGTCCATCGCGATGTCCGGGTTCACCACCGCAGCGCTGTACGACGTGGTGGTGACGGACCTGGCGCTGCCGTCGACGTTCCTCGGTGTGCTGGCGAGCGCGCAGGGCGGCGGGTCACTGCTCGCCGGGCTCGTCGTCGGCCGGCTCGTCCGTCGCCACGGCGAGATCACGGTCGGTGCCGCGGGCGCGGTCCTGTTCGCCGCCGGCTGTCTGGGGCGCTGCCTGCCCTGGTGGCCGGGCACTGTGGCCGCCTCGGTCGTCGTCGGTGTGGGTCTGCCGTGGACGCTCGTCGCGGCGGTCACCGCCGTGCAGACGTACACGCCGCAGGCGATGCTCGGGCGGGTCGCCGGGACCGCGAACACCGCGATGTTCGGCCCGATCACGCTGGCCATCCCGCTCGGGTCGGCGGCGGTCGCGGTCGGCGGCCGGCCGCCGCTGGTGCTCGCCGCGGTGGCGTGCCTGGCCGCGGCACTGGCGGCGGCCCGGACCGGAGGCCGCGGAGGCGTCATCACCGCGTCGGAGGCCGAGGCCCGGGTCCGGGCCTGACCGGATGCGGCCCGTCCCCAGGGGTGAGGGGGACGGGCCGCACGATCGTCAGCGCCAGGTGTCGCTGACGGCCCGGGTGCCGCCGGCCGGCGTGGTGAACGTCCGGTTCGCGCCGGACTCCCAGATCACCGTGCCGTCCGGGTTCTTCTTGACGTACTTGTACTCGACAGCGGTGTTCGCGGGCAGGTCGACCGTGGCCCGCCAGACCGGATAGGCGGCGGACGAGAGGGCGACGGCGGCGGACGGGTTCCAGCCGCCGAGCGCCGGGATGTTGCCGACCACGAACACGTTCTGTCCGTAGACGGTGGTCGCGGTGACGGAGAACGTGGTGGCCACAGCCGTGCTGACGGTGTCGCCGCGGAACGTCTCGGTCACCGCGTACGTGCCGGTGGCCGGCGTGGTGAGCGTCCGGTTCGCGCCGGACTCCCAGGTGACCGCACCGGCGGTGGTCAGCTTGACGAACTTGAACTCCACGCCGGTGGACCGGGGCAGGCTGACGGTGGCGCGGTAGGTGCCGCCGCCCTGCGCGGCGAGCTTGACGCCGTTCGCGGGCGTCCACGAGCCCAGCTCGGGGATGCTGCCGACGACGTAGACGTCCTGCCCGGCGGCCAGGTTCGCGGCGACGGTGAACGTGGTGGCGATCCGGTCACCCGGGCTGACCGTGGGGGACGCGGTCGGGGAGGCCGTCGGCGACACGGTCGGGGAGGCGGTCGGGGACGGGCTGGCACCCGGCCGGGCGTTCACGTGGATCGCGACCGCGTCGTTGGCCGGGAGGGTCACCGTGGCCCGGCCGCCGGCCACGGTCACCGTGGAGCCGGTGCAGCCGCTGCCGGTGGCGACGCCGGAGATGACGTCGCAGTACCGGCCGTCGGCGAGCCCGGTGACGAAGGTGGCGGTGGTGGCCGAGCCGGAGTCGTTGACGCCGATCCAGGCCCGGTCGCCCCGGTGGAAGCCGATCACGTTGCTGTTCACTGTGGTGAAGTCCGAGACGGTCTTCACCGGCCGGGCGGCGTTGGCCCAGCCGACCATGCCCTTGACGCCGGTGCTGCGGCTCAGGCAGTTCCAGGCGGCGCCGCAGGTCGTGTCGGTGACCCGTCCGGTGCCGTCGTGCGGCGGGGACTGGTTGCGGTTGGACCAGGTGAAGCTGTCGTAGACCGACGGCTTGCCGTGCGGGTAGGCCAGCGCGAAGTAGTTCGCCAGCACGTAGTCGGTGCCGTTCTTGTACGACAGCACCACACCGTCGCGCTCCAGGTCGTGGTTGGTGACCATGGCGAAGACGTTGGCGCTCGGCGCGTCGAGGTTCCAGTTCGGCACGTTCGCCAGCGCCGAGATCGAGCCCTGGAACGCCGAGCGAATGCCCTTGGCGTACGCGAAGTCGAGCACGTCGCCGTTGCCGATGTACGCCCGGGCCTGCAACGCGGGATTACTGGCGCCGTCGAAGATCTCCTGTGCGACGTACGGACGCCGGCCCTCGGCGACGGTGTTGTTCAGCTTGCCCAGGATGGCCGCGAAGTCGTCCTTGCGGATGTGCTTGACCGCGTCGACCCGGAAGCCGTCGACGCCGAGCCCGATCAGGTCGTTGAGGTAGCCCGCGATCTTGTTGCGGACCGCTTCCTTCTCGGTGTAGAGGTCGGACAGCGACAGCAGCTCGCAGCTGGTCACCTGGGCCTCGTTGTTCCAGTCGCTGATCGCGCCGCCGGTCGGGCAGTTGTCGCCGGGGCGGTGGAAGTCGCCGGCGCCGTACGGCACGGCCGGGTAGCTGTAGCCGGAGAACTCGGTGCCGGCGTAGCCGCGCGTGCCGGCCGGGTTGTTGGTGCCGGCCATGTGGTTGACGACCGCGTCGACGTAGACGCGCACACCGGCGTTGTGGCACGCGGTGACCATGGCGGCGAACTGCTGGCGGTTGCCGAACCGGCTGTCCAGCTTGTACGACACCGGCTGGTACACCTCGTACCAGGGGTAGGCGCCGTCGGCGCTGGCGGGCAGCTTCACCGACTCCTGCGGCGGCGCCACCTGCACCGCGCCGTAGCCGGCCGGTCCGAGGTGGTCGGTGCAGGCGGCGGCGACCGAGTTCCAGTTCCATTCCCAGAGGTTGGCGGTCACCTCGCTGTCGTTCAGGACGACGGCGAGGTGACCGCCACCCAACTGG